>NZ_JBEXGU010000350.1:0-3446 GCF_040607515.1 Streptosporangium sp. NPDC005286
ATCGTCTCCACCGTGACCGGCGAGGTGGTCGACGCCGCCTACCTGTGCTCGGCGCAGTACTGGGTGGATCACGTCGTGCGTCCGGTGCGTTTCGCCGCGGCGGTGCAAGCTGCGGGCTCGGTGGGGGCCAGGGTGTTCTTGGAGCTGGGTCCGGATGGCGGGTTGTCGGCGCTCGTTCACCAGAACCTCTCGGTTCGTCAGGACTCGCACAAGCCGGCGGCTGCCTTTCCCGTTCTGCGTAAGGACCGCGGTGAGGAGGCGGCGGCGTTGGCCGCGGCCGCCCGGTTGTATGTGCGTGGTGTGCCGATGCGGTGGCGGGAGCTGTTCCCGGCCGCTCACCGGGTGGATCTGCCGACCTACGCGTTCCAACAGGTGCGGTACTGGCCCAAACTCTCGGTGGCCGCGGGCGATGTCACCGCTGCCGGGCTGGACCTGCCGCGTCATCCGCTGCTGGGCGCGGCCACGGAGCTGCCCGACACCGGCGGGTTCCTGTTCACCGGTCTGGTCTCGACCGCGGCGCATCCGTGGCTGTCGGACCATGTGGTGGCCGGGCAGGTGCTGCTGCCCGGCACGGCCTTCGTCGAGCTGGCCCTGCGGGCCGGCGAGGAGGTCGGTTGCGGCCTGTTGGAGGAGCTCACGCTCACCTCCCCGCTGGTGATACCCGAGCGGGGAGGTGTTCAGGTGCGGGTGGCGCTCGGCGCCGTCGACGACAGCGGCAGGCGGACGGTGGGGGTGTATTCCCGTCCGGAGGGTGAAGCGGACGCGCCGTGGGCTCAGCACGCCACCGGTGTGCTCGCCTCCGCCGCGCCGACGAGCGTCCCTGACGCGGGGATGGAGGAGTGGCCCCGCGCGGACGCCGTCACGGTGGACCTAGACGGCTTCTACGACCGGCGGGCGGCGGTGGGTTTCTCCTACGGTCCGGCGTTCAGGGGGGTGCGCGCCGTCTGGCGTACCGAGCGGGAGGTGTTCGCCGAGGTCGCCCTGCCCGAAGACGTCGCCGCCGACGCGGGCTCCTACGGGTTGCATCCGGCCCTGCTCGACGCTGTGCTGCAGGTGGCATCGCTGGCCGGGCTCGATGAGGCGGAGGGCGGACTGCTGCCCTTCGCCTGGAGCGGGGTGTCGCTGCACGCGTCCGGCGCCTCGGCGCTGCGGGTCCGGATGAGCATGGCGGGCCCGGACACGGTCACGCTGGTCGTGGCCGATGCCGGGGGCGTGGTGGCCTCGGTGCGCTCCCTGGCGTTCCGCGCTTCGCGGCCTGCGGCACGCACCGGCGGCGGGCCGCTGCTGCGGCTGGACTGGCCGCCCGTGGCGGCATCCGGGAACGGAGACGATCCGGCCAGGCGGTGGTCGGTGCTCGGCTCCGACGGGTGGGGTCTGGTCGCCGCCCTGCGCGAAGCCGGGCAGGTGGCGGACATCGCGCATGAGATGGAGCCTGCCGCGGACGTGACCTTGGTGCCGGTCCCGGTTCCCGCCGGGGACGACGTTCCGGCCGCGGTGCGGTCGGTGACCTCGGCGGTCCTGGCCCGGCTGCGGGAGGCCGGGCGCGACGAGCACGCCAACCGCCTGGTGGTCTTCGTGACTTCAGGCGCGGTGGCGGTGGCCACCGAAACCGTGGCCGACCCCGTCGCGGCGGCGGTATGGGGTCTGGTGCGTTCGGCGCAGGTGGAGAACCCGGGGCGGTTCGTCCTGCTGGACCTTGATCGCGATCAGGTGGATGCCGGTCGGGTGGACGGACGGATGCTGGTCGCGGCGCTGGATTCCGGCGAGCCGCAGTTGGCGGTGCGTGACGGGCTGCCGCGGGTGCCGCGCCTGGTCAGGGTCGACGACGACCACTCTCAGACCGGGCCGGCTGTCGGCACCGTCTCGCCGGCACCGGGCACCGTCGGGGGTGTCGGCGGTGCCGCGTCGATGTGGAGTGCCGGCGGCACGGTGCTGGTCACCGGTGGTCTGGGTGGGCTGGGCGCGCTGGTCGCGCGTCATCTGGTGGCCGAGCATGGTGTGTGTCACCTGGCTCTGGTGGGTCGTCGTGGCCTGGATACCGAGGGCACGGCGGAGCTGGTGTCGGAGCTGAGGGCCCTGGGTGCCGAGGTCATGGTCGTGGCCTGCGATGTGTCCGATCGTGAGTCTTTGGCCGAAGTGATCGCTGCGATCCCGCCAGAGCACCCGCTCACCGGGGTGGTGCACGCCGCGGGTGTGCTCGATGACGGCCCGATCGACGCTTTGACGCCCGAGCGGATCGACGCCGTGCTGCGGCCGAAGGCGGACGGTGCCTGGCACCTGCACGAACTCACCCGCGACCTCGGCCTGACCGCGTTCGTGGTGTTCTCCTCGGTGACCGCGACGCTCGGCAACGGCGGCCAGGCAAGCTACACCGCGGCGAACGCCTTCCTGGACGCTTTGGTGCGGCAGCGCGCCGCTCAGGGGCTGGCGGGCGTGTCGATCGGGTGGGGGCCGTGGCAGCAGGGCACCGGGATGACCAGTGCCCTCACCGAGACCGACATGCGGCGCATGGCCCGGGCCGGGCTGCTGCCCCTGGCCGCCGAGCAGGGACTCGCCTTCTTCGACGCCGCGATGGTGAGCGGTGAACCGGTGGTGGTGGCGGCGCGGCTGGATCGGGCCGCGCTGCGGGCGCGAAGCAGTGTCCCGGCGGTCTTCCGCGCGCTGGTGCCCGCTCCCATGCGGCAGGCGGCTGTCACGCCTGCCGCCTTCGCCGCCCTGGGCGGGCTGTCGGGACGGGCGCTCGGCGAGGAGGTGTCCCGGATGGTGCTCGGGCAGGTGGCCGCCGTACTGGGGCACGCCTCGGCGAACGCGATCTCGCCGGACCTGACCTTCCAGGACCTCGGCCTCGACTCCCTCACCTCGGTGGAACTGCGTAACCGGCTGATCGAGGCGACCGGGATGCGCCTGGCGGCCACGCTGGTGTTCGATCAGCCCACCCCCGCGGCGGTGGCCCGTTTCATCCGCGAGCGACTTGAGGGCACGGACGCCGCGGCGCCTGTGCAGGTCGCGGCCCCGGTCGCCGGGGATCCGATCGTCATCGTCGGCATGGCCTGCCGGTATCCGGGCGGGGTCACCTCACCGGAGCAGTTGTGGGAGCTGGTCGCTGAGGGTAAAGACGCCATCTCCGGTTTCCCGGCCGATCGTGGCTGGGAGGTCGCGGACACCTCTTTCGCCCGTGCGGGTGGATTCCTGTATGACGCGGCTGAATTTGATGCTGAGTTCTTCGGGATCTCGCCGCGTGAGGCGCTCGCGATCGACGTCCAGCAGCGGCTGCTGCTGGAGACCTCCTGGGAGGCCGTCGAACGGGCGGGCATCGACCCGCTCACCCTGAAGGGCAGCCCGACCGGCGTTTTCGCCGGGATGATGTACCACGACTACCCGTCAACGGGAGACGGGGCAGCGGAGGAGTTGCGGGGGATCGTGGTCAACGGGACCACGGGCAGCGT
>NZ_JBEXGU010000351.1:0-3425 GCF_040607515.1 Streptosporangium sp. NPDC005286
CCCAGCGACTCCCACACCGCCGCCAGCGACACCATCACCGCGAACGACACCGGCTGCACCACATCCACCCGATCCAGCCCCGGCGCCCCCTCCACCTGCCGGACCACATCCAGCAACGACCACTGCACGAACGGTTCCAACGCCGCCGCACACTCCGCCATCCGGCGGGCGAACACCGGCGACTCCTCCAGCAGCCGCGCGCCCATCCCCACCCACTGCGCCCCCTGCCCCGGGAACACCCACACCATCCGACCGTCCACATCGGCCACACCCCGCACCACACCCGCCGCCGAGTCGCCGGAAGCGACCGCGGCCAACCCCGCCAGCAACTCCTCGCGATCCCCGCCGACCACCACCGCCCGATGCTCGAACGCCGACCGCGACGTGGCCAGCGAGAACGCCACATCGGCCGGCCCCAACTCGTTACCCTCCTCCACATACACCGCCAGACGGCCCGCCCACGCCCGCAACGCCTCACCCGACCTGCCCGAGATCACGCATGGCATCACACCCGGCACCGGCGCCGCGTCCTCCACGCCAGGCTCGGCCTGCGGCCCCTGGTCGAGCTCGTCCAGATAGCGGGCGAGAGCCGCAGAGGTCGGGTGCCGGAACACCGCGCTCGCTTCGATCTTCTTGCCGGTGCAGGCGCGCAGCCTGGCGCGCAGGTCAATCAAGGTCAACGAGTCCAGGCCGAGGCGGGTGAACTCACTGTCCGGCGCCACCGCTTGCATACCAGGAAGGCCCAGGGCCCTGGCCACCTCGGTCCGGACGAGATCCAACGCCGACAGCGGCTCGGTCCGGACATCGGCTTCGATGGGGCTGGGGGGCATGGTGTGGTGGGCCACCCGCGGCCAGAACCGCTGCCGTTGGAAGGCATATGTGGGCACGGCGCACCGCCCGCCCGGAATCACGGCTGCCCAGTCCACCGCGACGCCGCGCACATGGAGTCCTGCCAGCGCGTTGACCAAGCTGGACAGTGAACCGCAGGCCCCCGGTTCGACAACGACGTCGTCCTGCCCGAACGGCCGAACCCGGTATTCAGCGACACGAGGGTCCTGGGCCTTGGCGATGACCAGTTCGTAGGCGTCATCCAGCGACAACGCCCCGGCCACATACGCGGCGGCGACCTCGCCACCCGAATGGCCGCGGACTTCCGCCCTCACTCCCCAGGACTCCAGCAACCTGAACAACGCCACCTCGAACGCGAAACCACTTTCCTCCCCGAACCGGCTGCCGATCTCGGCCGACCCTGCCGCGAACACCGGGAACTGAGCCAGCTCACGGCCCATCTCCGTGCACGCGGTCGCGCCGGCGAACACGATCGTCGGTACCACCGGCTTCTCAACCACACCACGGACAACCAACTCATGGTCTTCGCCTCTCGCGAGAGCGGCGAGGGCGTCAAGGTTGCCGTCCAGCACCGCCGCACGGTACTCGAAGTGCGTGCGAGACACCGCAAGCGGTCGAGCCACACGCGAGTCAGGGTCGGCCGCCAGGAGGCGTTCCGCCTGTGCGCCAAGGGCATCGGCGGTGCGGCCGGACAGCAACCAGGGCAGCTTCCCTCGGCTGGACGGATTCCCGGACTGTTCGCCTTCTTCAAGAATGACGTGTGCGTTGGTCCCGCTGATTCCGAAGGCGGACACCGCACCGCGTCGTGGACGCCCGTTGGTCGCCCACGGCACCGCACCGGTCGCCAGCCTGACCGAACCGGCCGACCAGTCCACCCGAGACGAAGGCTCGTCCACATGTAGCGTCCGCGGAAGAATCCCGTGCCGCATGGCGAGGATCAGTTTCACTATGCCTGCCACACCCGCGGCCGCTTGGGTGTGCCCCAGGTTCGACTTCACCGAACCGAGCCACAACGGCCGGTCCCGGTCCTGACCGTAGGTCGACAGCAACGCGTCGGCCTCAATCGGGTCTCCCAGCCTGGTTCCGGTGCCGTGTGCCTCTACAACGTCCACATCGGACACGGATAGGCCGCTGGAGGCCAACGCCTGGCGAATGACACGTTGCTGCGCGACGCCGTTCGGTGCGGTGAGCCCGTTCGAGGCGCCATCCTGGTTGATGGCACTGCCCCGGAGCACTGCCAACACCTCATGGCCCTTCGCCCGCGCGTCCGACAGCCGCTCGACCACAAGCATGCCCACGCCTTCAGCCCACCCTGTCCCGTCGGCCGCGTCAGCGAAAGCCTTGCAACGCCCGTCGCCGGACAGCACTCCTTGCCGGGTTAACTCGACGAACAATTCTGGCGTCGTCATCACTGTGACGCCGCTGACCAGGGCGAGCGAGCACTCCCCGGACCGGAGTGACCGAGCGGCCAGATGCAGGGCGACCAGCGCCGAGGAGCACGCGGTGTCCACGGTGAGCGCCGGACCGGTGAAGCCATACGTGTAAGCAAGCCGCCCAGACGCCACGCTCGCCGCGCTGCCAATGCCGGCGTAGCCACCGAAGTCACCTTCAGACTGGGCCAGCAGCGTCGGGTAGTCCTGGCCGTTGGTGCCAATGAACACGCCCACGTCACTACCACGCAGGGTCGCGGGCACGATGCCGGCTTGTTCCAGTGCCTCCCACGAAGTCTCCAACAGCAGTCGCTGCTGGGGGTCCATCGCCAGGGCCTCACGGTGGTTTATCCTGAAGAATCCCGGGTCGAAGTCGGCGACTCCGGCGAGGAACCCGGCGGATGTAGTGGCACTGCGGCTCACCAAGGTCGTCAGATCCCAGCCGCGGTCCTCAGGGAAAGAGGACAGCACTTCACCTCCATCGGCCAGCAACTGCCACAGTTGCTCAGGAGTGTCGATTCCCCCTGGAAAACGGCACGCCATACCGACAATGGCGACCGGGTCGTCGTGGTCGGCCCTCGCCTGAGGCTGGCTGATGTCCGGAGCGGCGCCGTGGATCCGCGACCAGAGATGGGTAATCAGCTCATCAGCCGTCGGATGGTCGAACACCACGGTCGCGGGTAGCGCCAGCCCGATGCGTTTCGCCAGGCCGTTGCGCAACTCCACAGTAGTGAGCGAGTCAAAGCCCAGGTCCTTGAAGGCGCGGTCACCACCGATGTTCACACCGTCCGCGTGGCCGAGGACAGCCGCGATCTGGTGGCGTACCAACTCAGCCAGGGCGTCCTTGCTGTGCAGGCGCCGGCGTTCACCCGCGTCTTCGCCGCCACCGGCGACCGCACGAGCCACCCGCCTCGCCGGTGCCAGCCCTCGCAGCAACGCCGGCACCTCGCCGCCGCGGCCCCGCAACACCTCCACCTCCACCCGCAGCGGCACCGTCATCGCCGCATCCGCCCGCACGCTCACATCGAACAGCCGCAACCCCTCGGCGGCAGACAGCGCCGGCAGCCCCAGCCGGGCCAGCCGGTCCCGGTCGGCGTCGGACAGCCCGGCGCTCATCCCGGTGGCCACATCCCACAGCCCGTACGC
>NZ_JBEXGU010000352.1:0-3340 GCF_040607515.1 Streptosporangium sp. NPDC005286
CCCGGGGGGCTACCCACCGCACACAAAAATGCCCCGACCCCCGTCACGCCCCCCCCACCGCGCGGTGGGCGGGGCGTGACGGGTCACGACAGGGCCAGGAACAGTTTCTCCAGCCGCTCCTGGCTGATCGGCGGCTGCTCGCCGCGCTCGCGCGCCATCTGGCACTGCTGCATGCCCGTCGATATGATCTTGAATCCGGCCCGGTCCAGCGCCTTGGAGACCGCCGCCAGCTGGGTCAGCACCCGCTCGCAGTCGTCCCCGTTCTCGATCATCGCGATCACTCCGCCCAGCTGCCCCTGGGCCCGCTTGAGTCGTGTCAGCGCGTCCGACAGGACCGTCGCGTCCATCTCCATCCCGCCTCACCTCCGCCCTCAATATACCCCCGGGGGTACATGGGCGCGGTGTGAAAGACCTCACGCCGGCGGTCCGAAGTGACCGATGAACCAGTCGCGGGCGAGGGCGGCGACGCTTTCGAGTGCCCCTGGCTCTTCGAACAGGTGGGTGGCGCCGGGGACGATCTGGAGCAGGCTCTCGCAGCGCAACCGTTCCTGCGCGGCCCGGTTGAGGTCGAGCACCATCCCGTCGGCACCTCCCACGATCAGCAGGGTCGCCGCCCGCACCTCGGGCAGCCGCGGCCCGGCCAGATCGGGCCGCCCGCCCCTGGAGACGACGGCGGCGACCTCGCAGCCCGGCTCCGCCGCCGCCCACAGCGCGGCCGCCGCTCCGGTACTCGCTCCGAAGTAGCCGACAGGAAGGCCCGCCGCCCAAGGTTGATCGCCCAGCCAGCCGGTCACCCGGACGAGCCTTTCGGCCAGCAGCCCGATGTCGAACACGTTGCCTCTGTCGGCCCCCTCCTCCAGGGTGAGCAGGTCGAACAGGAGCGTCCCCAGACCGGCGCCGTTGAGCACACCGGCCACGTACCGGTTACGCGGGCTGTGCCGGCTGCTACCGCTGCCGTGCACGAACACCACCACTCCCCCGGCACCGTCCGGGACGACGAGCTGACCGGGCAACCCGACCTGCCCGGCGTCCACCAGGACCTCCTCGTCGAGGCCCGGCGCATCGGAGGTCGCGCTCCCGTCGCGCTCCCCCGCCGCGGACGCGGCCCTTCGGAGCAGCTCGGCCACCTGCTCATCGGTGGTCTGGGAAAAATTGATGTACCAGACGCCGACCGCCAGAAGGCGTTCCGGTGTCCGCAGGCAGACCACCTCGTCGGCGACCTCGCGCAGGCTCGCGATCGTCTCCGGTGACCCCACCGGCACCGCCAGCACCACCCGTGAGGCGCCCCGCGCCCGGGCGACCTGGCAGGCGACACGCGCCGTCCCTCCGGTGGCGACCCCGTCGTCCACCACGATCGCCGTGCGGCCCGTCAGGTCCACCGGAGCGCGGTCGCCGCGCAGTTGGCGCGCGCGGCGCAGGACCTCGGCCCGCTCGTACTCCTCCACCTCGGTCGTCTCCGCGTAGGTGAGTTCCGTGAGCAGCACGATGTCGTGATTGATGACGCGGACCCCGCCCTCCCCCACGGCGCCGAACCCGAGTTCCGGCTGGAACGGCACCCCGAGCTTGCGGACCACGATCACGTCCAGTGGCGCGTCAAGGGCCCGCGCCACCTCGAACGCCACCGGCACGCCGCCCCTGGGCAGACCCAGAACGACCACTTCTTCATCAGCACCGACAGACCCGCGTAACCGCTCGGCCAGCCGCAGGCCCGCATCCTGACGATCGGCGAACACCACGCCCCCCTTCCGACGCCCCGCGCACCTCCGCTCACCTGCGGAGCCTCGAGATCACGTCCGCGTCCGGCTTCGCCGGGCAACCGGCCGCTCATCGGTCGCCGCGGCCCTTCTCACAGCCGACGGCGAGACCTCACCCCCAACAGCCAATGTCAGCCGCCGGGGCATCCCGGCGCCAGGGCTGAAGGCCCCGGTTCGCAAGGGCGAAAGGTCCCGGTTCGGAGTCCCATATAGGAGAACAACCGGCCAGGCGGACCCATTTCACGAGTATCGGCCCGCTTCCCAACCGCTGTTGGAGCGCCGCTCCCCCGGGGATTCACGGGGATGAAGGCTCAGGACACGATGCCGCCCTCGCGCTCTTCGAGCACGCGGCCGTTCTCGTCCACGATCAGGTATTCGAGCTGGCGGCAGCCGATGCCCGCCTCGCCACAGGCGGCGATCAGAGCCCTCAGGCGGGCCTCCGCCTCGGCGACCGTCGCCGTGAGGGTGCCGGACAGCAGATAATAGGGCTCCTGATCACGGGCGTTCGGGAGGTGAACCCCGGGCTGGGCGTAGATCGAGAGGATCTCGCTGTCGTAGTCGATCTCCCAGCCGAAGAAGTGGAGCGCGACGCGGACCGGGCCACCCGCCCAGACCTCCAGAACGCGCGCCATGGTCATGTGGTCGTCACCGTCCAGAACCCCGGCGTACTCGACGTACTCGATGTCGGCCATGGTCACGATTATCACACCAGGGAGAGACCGGCCAGATGGAACCGGGGCGCCGGCGAGAGCTCGGGCGGCCTGGAGACGGGGGCGCCGGGACGGCAACGGCGCCGGACGCGTACCGCGGACCTCCCCGAAGGCCGAACACCGCCAATGACAGGACTTTAGCCCCTAACGTCCCCGGTACGCCGACGGGCAGCCTGGGAGGCATGAAGCTCGACTCGGCAGGCCTTGAAGTGCTTTCCCGGCCGGAGTGCCTCGAACTCCTGGGCTCGGTCTCGATCGGACGGATCGTGTTCACCGACCGTGCCCTTCCGGCCGTGCAGCCGGTCAACTTCGTCCTCGACGGCGAGACGGTGGTGATCCGCACCACCATCGGCTCCAAGCTCGCCGCGGCGGCCCGCGACGCGATCGTCGCCTTCGAGGCCGACGACTTCGATCCGTCGGCGCGCACCGGCTGGTCGGTCACCGCGGTGGGGCCCGCGCGAGCCGTGTACGAGTCGCGGGAGATCGAACGCCTGGCCCGGCTGCCCCTGACCACCTGGGCACCGGCAAGCCGGGACCACTACATCCTGGTGCAGACGGGCCACCTCACCGGCCGCCGCATCTCGCCCAGGCCCGTCGACGACCAAGCCCGGTGAGGCCGTGTTCGACCGGCGTCCGGTGACCGTCACCGACGAGATGGCGATCGTCCAGGGGAGCACCGCCTACCCGGACCCCACATACAGCGACCTGTGGGTGATCCGGCTTGACGCCGATGACCGCTGCCGCGAGTTCACCGGGTGCCGGATGGAACACCCCGCCCCCACGGCAGGGTGAACCGGCCGGGCGCGGCCGGTCTTCCGAGGTGGCGGGCGCGGTCCCGGCCGACGTTTCGGCTCTGCTCGCCGGAGAGGCCGGGTG
>NZ_JBEXGU010000353.1:0-3310 GCF_040607515.1 Streptosporangium sp. NPDC005286
ATCGTCTCCACCGTGACCGGCGAGGTGGTCGACGCCGCCTACCTGTGCTCGGCGCAGTACTGGGTGGATCACGTCGTGCGTCCGGTGCGTTTCGCGGAGGCGATCCGTGCCGCCGGGGCGGCGGGGGCCAAGGTGTTCCTGGAGCTCGGTCCGGATGGCGGGTTGTCGGCGCTCGTTCACCAGAACCTCTCGGTTCGCCAGGCCTCGGACGAGCCGGTGGTCGCCTTCCCCGTTCTGCGTAAGGACCGCGGCGAGGAGGCCGCGGCACTGGCGGCGGCCGCCCGGCTGTACGTGCACGGGATGGCGGTGCGGTGGCCGGAGCTGTTCTCCGCCACGGCGGCTCGCCGGGTGGACCTGCCGACGTATGCCTTCCAGCGGGAGCGGTACTGGTCCGAACCTGCGGCGACCGTAGGCGATGTCACCTCCGCCGGGCTGGACCGGCCGCGGCACCCGCTGCTCGGCGCGGCCGTGGAGCTGCCCGACACCGGTGGATTCCTGTTCACCGCTCTGGTCTCGACGGCGGCGCATCCATGGTTGTGCGACCACGTGGTGGCCGGACAGGTGCTGTTGCCCGGCACGGCCTTCGTCGAGCTGGCCGTGCGGGCGGGCGCCGAGGTCGGTTGCGGCCTGGTGGAGGAGCTCACGCTCACCGCGCCGCTCGTGCTGCCCGAGCGGGGTGGCGTCCAGTTGCAGGTGGCGCTCGGCGCCGCCGCCGCCGACGGCGGTGGCCGGACGATCGGCGTGTACTCCCGGCCGGCGGACGAGCCGGACGCGCCGTGGGTTCGGCACGCCACCGGTGTGCTCACCCCCGGCGTGCCGGGCGTCCCCGACCCCGGCATGGACGAGTGGCCGCGCGCGGACGCCGTCGCGGTGGGCCTCGACGGTTTCTACGAGCGGCGGGCGCGGGTGGGCTTCTCCTACGGCCCCGCGTTCCAGGGGGTGCGCGCCGTCTGGCGCACCGGCCGGGAGGTGTTCGCCGAGGTCGCCCTGCCCGAGGACCTCGCGGCCGACGCGGGCTCGTACGGGCTGCACCCGGCCCTGCTCGACGCCGCGCTGCACGTGGCGTCCCTCGCCGGGCTCGACGAGGCGGGCGGTGGACTGCTGCCGTTCGCCTGGAGCGGGGTGTCCCTGCACGCCTCCGGCGCCTCAAGGCTCCGGGTCCGGGTGAGCGGGGCCGGTACGGACGCGATCACGCTGGTCGTGGCCGATGCCCAGGGCGGCCTGGTCGCCTCGGTGCGCTCCCTCGCGCTCCGGCCGAATGATCCGCAGCGTACGGCGCGCACCGGCGGTGGACCGCTGCTGCGACTGGACTGGCCGCTCGCACCGGAATCCGGGAGCGGGGACCGTCCGGCCAGGCGCTGGTCGGTGCTCGGCTCCGACGAATGGGGTCTGGTCGCCGCCCTGCGCGCGGCCGGGCAGGTGGCGGACCTGGTGGGTGAGCCGGACCCGGCCGCGGACGTGACGCTCATGCCGGTCTCGGTGCCGGCCGGGGACGACGTTCCGGCCGCCGTGCGGTCGGTGACCTCGGCGGTCCTGGCCCGGCTGCGGGAGAGCGGGCGTGACGAGCACGCCGACGGCCCGGTGATCTTCGTGACCCGTGGAGCGGTGGCCGCCGATGCCGAGACCGCGCCCGACCCCGTCGCGGCGGTGGTCTGGGGCCTGGTGCGCTCGGCGCAGGTGGAGAACCCGGGGCGGTTCGTCCTGCTTGATCTTGATGTCGAGCGGGTGAGCGGCGAGACGCTGGTCACGGCGCTCGATTCCGCGGAGCCGCAGATCGCGATACGCGATGGCCTGCCCCGGGTGCCGCGGCTCATCGGAGTCGACGATGACCGTGCTGCCTCGCCGGCGCCGACCACCTTCCGGGATACCGATGGCACCGTGCTCGTCACCGGTGGTTTGGGCGGGATCGGCGCGCTCGTCGCCCGCCACCTGGTGACCGAGCACGGCGTACGTCACCTGATGCTGGTCGGCCGTCGCGGCCCGGACACCGAGGGCGCCGCGGAACTGGTGGCGGAGCTGACCGCCCAGGGCGCCGAGGTCACGGCCGTCGCCTGTGACGTGTCCGACCGCGATGCCCTGGCCGAGCTGATCGCCGCAATCGCCCCGCAGCACCCGCTCACCGGGGTGGTGCACGCCGCCGGCGTGCTCGACGACGGGCCGGTCGGCGCGCTGACGCCCGAGCGGATCGACGCCGTGCTGCGGCCGAAGGCGGACGGCGCCTGGCACCTGCACGAGCTCACCCGCGACCTCGGCCTGACCGCGTTCGTGGTGTTCTCCTCGGTGTTCGCGATGCTCGGCAACGGCGGCCAGGCAAGCTACACCGCGGCCAACGCCTTCCTCGACGCCCTGGTACGGCAGCGCGCCGCTCAGGGGCTGGCGGGCCTGTCGATCGGGTGGGGGCCGTGGCAGCAGGACACCGGGATGACCAGCGCCCTCACCGAGACTGACATGCGGCGCATGGCCCGGGCCGGGCTGCGACCACTGTCCGCCGAGCAGGGACTCGCCTTCCTCGACGCCGCCATGACGAGCCGGGAGCCGGTGGTGGTGGCGGCGCGGCTGGACCGGGCCGCGCTGCGGGCACAAAGCCGCATCCCGGCGCTCTTCCGCGCTCTGGTGCCCGCCCCCATGCGACAGGCGGCCGCCGCCTCCGCCACCTCCGGCGCACTGGGTGCTCTGTCGGGCGAGGCACTCGGCGAGGCCGTGTCCACGCTGGTGCTCGGGCAGGTGGCCGCCGTGCTGGGGCATGCCTCGGCGAACGCGATCTCACCGGACATGACCTTCCAGGACCTCGGTCTTGACTCCCTCACCTCGGTGGAACTGCGTAACCGGCTGATCGAGGCGACCGGTATCCGGCTGCCCGCCACGCTGGTGTTCGATCAGCCCACCCCGGTGGCGGTGACCGGTTTCATCCGCGGGCAACTCGACGGCGCCGAGGCGACCTCCGCGCCGCCCCTGCCCGTGCCCGTCACGGCCCCGCTCAGCGGGGACCCGATCGTCATCGTCGGCATGGCCTGCCGGTATCCGGGCGGCGTCACCTCACCGCAACAGCTGTGGGAGCTGGTCACCGAGGGCAGGGACGCCATCTCGGACTTCCCGGCCGACCGAGGCTGGGAGCTTTCGGAGGCGTCCTTCGCCCGTGCGGGCGGCTTCCTGTACGACGCGGCCGAGTTCGACACGCGCTTCTTCGGGATCTCGCCGCGTGAGGCGCTGGCGACCGACGTCCAGCAGCGGCTGCTGCTGGAGACCTCCTGGGAGGCCGTCGAACGGGCGGGCATCGACCCGCTCACCCTGAAGGGCAGCCCGACCGGCG
>NZ_JBEXGU010000354.1:0-3302 GCF_040607515.1 Streptosporangium sp. NPDC005286
CGACGGCGAGGTCGACGCGGCGGCGCTGGCCTCCGCTGAGCCGGCTGACGGGAGTGTCGGCGCGCCGGTCTCTCGGGTGGCCCGGCTACGACGCCCTGCGGTTCGCGGCGGCGGCCGCCGGCTGGGACTCCGGGGTACCGGTGGCGCGCTGCGAGGGCACCACGGGGGTGGGCCTCACCAGCCCCAGGGCGACGACCTCGTTCGCCAGCCTGGTGCGCCGGTTGGTCCCCTCGGGGATCCGGAACTTCTGGTAGAGACGCAGGAGGTGCTGCTTGACAGCCGCCTCCGTCACCACCAGGTCGTCGGCGATCTCCCTGGCCGTGGCCGGTGCGACGAACGCCTCGTCCGACAACGCCGGACGGCAGAGCGACGTCAGGACGTCCACCTCCCGCCTGGTCAGCTCCGGTGCCGCGGCGCGGCGGAGCTCGACCTCCGGGGCGAAGTCCTCGCGAGGCACCCCGCCGATCCTGCCTCGTGCCGCGCCGAAGGACACCACGTCACCGTCGTCAAGCACCCTCCGGGCGATCGGTCGGCCGTTGACCCGAGTGCCGTTGCGGGACAGGCCCAGATCAACGACATACAGGTAGGGTCCACGCCGGACGAATTCCGCGTGTAGCCGGGACACACTCGGATCGGTCAGCCGGATGTCCACTCCACGGCCACGTCCGATCGTCGTGATCTCGGGGCGCAACGGGACCACCTCACCGGTGTCCTCGATGCGTATGAACGGCCCCTCCACGGCAGTTCCTCCCCAGGTAGCCCGCCGTAACTATTCCTACAGCTCCGGCTTACCCAAACGAGGTGATGGGGAATCGCCTTTGCCAGAAGGAGAATCATTCCTGAAATTGGCCTGGACCTCTCGGGAGGGTTTCCGCTGCTCACAGGTAGACTTCGGGCACAGATAAGCGGAGGAAACACTCATGGCGGACAAGCCCACCAAAGGTCTCGCCGATGTCGTAGCCGCGTCCACAGCGCTCAGCGACATCGACGGTCAGGCCGGTCGCCTCTTCTATCGTGGCTACGACATCCACGATCTGGCCGGCCGCACCACCTTCGAAGAGACCGCGCACCTGCTGCAGTACGGCACGCTCCCCACCCGGGAACAGCTCTCGGCGTACGAAGAGGAACTGGTTCGAGGGCGTACGCTCGGCACGCTCGTCGAGGCCAACATCTCGGAGATCGCGGAGAGACAGGCCCCGATGGAGGCGCTGCGCACGCTGGTCTCGCTGGCCGGAGGTGATGATCCGGACAAGGAGTCCAACGCCCCCGAGGCGAACCTGCGCAAGGCTGCCAGGTTGACCGCGCAGCAGCCGATCCTCGTCGCCCGCTACCACGCGGCCAGGACCGGTGCCGTCATCCGTGACCCGGACCCCTCCCTGAGCGTGGCGGCGAACTTCCTCCTCCAGATCACCGGCCGTACCCCCGGTGAGCGTGAGGTCGAGATCTTCGACACCTGCCTGGTCCTGCACGCCGACCACACGATGAACGCCTCCACGTTCGCCGCCCGGGTCTGCGCCGCGACCCTGTCCGACATGCACTCGGCCATCGTGGCGGCCATCGGCACCCTCAAGGGCCCCCTGCACGGCGGCGCCAACGAGCAGGTCATGCGCACCCTGGAGTCGCTCGACGCGGGCGCCGTCGCCCAGTCGGTACGCGACAGGCTCGCCGCGGGCGAGAAGATCATGGGCTTCGGGCACCGGGTCTACAAGACCGAGGACCCGCGCGCCACGCACCTGCGCCAGATGTCGCGGGAGCTCGGCGAGGCATCCGGTGACGACACGTACTACCGGATGTCGAAGGAGATGGAGGAGGTCGTCTTCGAGACCAAGGGCCTCTATCCGAACGTCGACTTCTACGCGGCGACGGTCTACCACTACCTCGGCATCCCGACGGACCTGTTCACCCCGGTCTTCTCGGTCAGCCGCATGTCAGGATGGACCGCACACGTCATCGAGCAGCATGCCGACAACCGGCTGATCCGCCCGGACAGCGAGTACATCGGCGAGCGGGACCAGAAGTGGAAGCCGATCGCCGAGCGATGAGTCGGAATCAGAGGCGAGAGCGGAGGGTGGGTCGATGAACGCGCGAGCGGTGAACGCGAGCGAGGAACGTTGGGGACCGTATCCGCTGGTGGTGGCCGGCGCGGTCGCCGCGATGGTCTTCGCGGTGCTGCTGGACATGCCCGAGTGGGGCGGTTTCGCCCTCGGTGCCGTCATGACGCTGGGGGCACTGGCCCGGCTGGCCGGAGGTGGGCGGCTCGCCGTGCGCCGCAAGACCACGGACGCCCTCACCCTCGCCGTTCTCGGAATCGCCCTGATGGCGGGCGGGCTGATCCTCGAATTCCCGGCTCTCATGCCGATGCGATAGGTCGGACGAGCGGGTACGCCGCAAGGCGGTTGGCCCGGTCCGATAGCCTCAACGGCCAGTGAGCCTCAAAAAGGACTGTCTGGCCAATTTAGTTCAGAAGGGGAACCACACGCATGCCCAAGATCAAGGTAGAGGGCCCCGTCGTCGAGCTTGACGGCGACGAGATGACCCGGATCATCTGGCAGTTCATCAAGGACCAGCTGATCCTTCCCTACCTCGACGTCGACCTGAAGTACTACGACCTCGGGATCGAGCACCGCGACGCCACCGACGACCAGGTGACGATCGACGCCGCCAACGCGATCAAGCAGTACGGAGTCGGCGTCAAGTGCGCCACGATCACTCCTGACGAGGCTCGGGTCGAGGAGTTCGGCCTCAAGAAGATGTGGAAGTCCCCGAACGGGACTATCCGTAACATTCTCGGCGGTGTCATCTTCCGCGAGCCGATCATCATGTCCAACGTGCCGAGGCTCGTCCCCGGCTGGACCAAGCCGATCATCATCGGCCGTCACGCGTTCGGCGACCAGTACCGCGCCACCGACCTGAGGATCCCCGGCGAGGGCACCCTGACCCTCACCTACACGCCCAAGGACGGTTCGGAGCCGATCAAGCTCGACGTCTACGACTTCCCCGGCCCCGGCATCGCGATGGCGATGTACAACCTGGACGACTCGATCCGCGACTTCGCCCGCGCCTCCATGCGGTACGGCCTGTCGCGCGGCTACCCGGTCTACCTCTCCACCAAGAACACGATCCTGAAGGCCTACGACGGCCGCTTCAAGGACATCTTCGCCGAGGTCTTCGAGACCGAGTTCAAGGCCGACTTCGAAGCCGCCGGAATCACCTACGAGCACCGCCTGATCGACGACATGGTCGCCGCGGCGCTCAAGTGGGAGGGCGGATACGTCTGGGCCGCCAAGAACTACGACGGCGAC
>NZ_JBEXGU010000355.1:0-3273 GCF_040607515.1 Streptosporangium sp. NPDC005286
CGCGATGAGGTGATGACGGCGGAGAAGGAGCGTATCGCCAAGGCGGCGCTGGCCGAGTTGCCGCAGGATGGCGCGATCATCATTGACGCGGGTACCACGACGGGCCGCTTGGTGCAGGCGTTGCCGGTGGATCGGGAGTTGACGGTGATCGTGAACTCGCCGCCGTTGGCGACCGCGCTGGCCACCCGCGCGAATCTGACGGTGTTCATGTTGGGTGGGCGGGTGCGGGGGCGGACCCTGGCCACTGTTGATGACTGGGCGCTGCGGCCGTTGGCCGATCTGCATGTGGACGTGGCGTTCATGGCGGCCAACGGTTGTTCGGTGGCCAAGGGGCTGACGACCCCGGATCCGGCCGAGGCCGCGATCAAACGGGCGATGGTCGAGGCCGCGCAGCGGTGCGTGCTGCTGGCCGATCACACCAAGTTCGCCAATACCTATCTGTCTCGTTTCGCCGCGCTGCAGGAGATCGATGTGGTGATCAGTGATGTGGGGCTCGATACCGGGGTGGCGGCCGAGATGGCCGCGGCCGGGCCCGAGGTGATCCGGGCGTGATCGTCACCTTGACTCTTAATCCCAGTCTGGATCGCACGATCGAGGTCGGGGCGTTGACGCGTGGGGCGGTGATCCGGGCCGCGGCCACCCATCTGGATCCCGGTGGTAAGGGGGTCAACGTCTCGCGGGCGTTGCTGGCCAACCGGGTTCGCTCGTGTGCGGTGGTGCCTTTCGGCGGTGATGAGGGGCGGCGGCTGGTGAGCCTGCTCTCGGCCGAGGGTATCGAGATGGTCACCGTGCCGGTGGCCGGGGCCACTCGTTCCAATGTGGCGCTGGCCGAGCCGGACGGCACGGTCACGAAGATCAACGAGCCGGGGACGGCGTTGTCGGCGGCCGAGTTGGAGGCGGTGGCCGAGGCCGTGCTCGGTGCGGCCAGCAGCGCGGACTGGGTGGTGGCCTCCGGTAGCCTGCCGCCTGCGGTGCCCGTTGATCTGTATGCGCGTTTGTGTGAGCGTTTCAGCGGTGCGGGGATCAACGTCGCGGTCGATACCAGCGGGCCGGCGCTGATGCACGCGCTGGCTCAGGGGCCGGCCCTGGTCAAGCCCAACCGAGAAGAGTTGAGCGAGGCCACCGGGATGGTCATCTCCTGCCTGGGCGACGCGATCAAGGCGGCTGAGAGTCTGCGGGCTCGTGGCGCGGGCACGGTCTTGGCCAGTCTGGGCGTTGACGGCGCGGTTTTGCTGCAGGGCGAGCAGGTCTGGTATGGCCGCTGCGCGCTGGCCGAGCCGCGTAGTTCGGTCGGTGCCGGTGATGCGATGCTGGCCGGGTTCCTGGCCGGCGGCGCCCAAGGTGAGGGCGCGTTGGTCGAGGCGCTGGCCTGGGCGACCGCCGCGGTCGGGCTGCCGGGTAGCCGGATGCCCTCTCCCCATGACATTCGGCGTGATGACGTGCGTGTCATCGCGGCCGATCCCACCCTGCCGCTGCGGTCCGGGGGCTGACAGCGGCGCGGATCCACCCCCCTTGGCCGGCTCATCTGCCGGCCACCCCGGAAGGAGCAACACCACGTGAGCACCGATTACACCCCCACCGTCACGGGAACCGGGGTCAGAGCCAAGATTCAGCGTTTCGGCGGGTATCTCGCCGGGATGATCATGCCGAATATCGGGGCGTTCATCGCCTGGGGTCTGATCACCGCGCTGTTCATTCCCACCGGCTGGTTGCCGAACGAGAGTCTGGCGGCCCTGGTCGGGCCGATGATCACGACGCTGTTGCCGGTCTTGATCGGCTATACCGGCGGGCGGATGGTCCATGGTCAGCGCGGCGCGGTGGTCGGCGCGGTGGCCACCATGGGCGTCGTGGTCGGCGCGGAGAACCCGATGTTCCTCGGCGCGATGATCATGGGTCCGCTGGCGGCGTTCCTGCTGAAGCTGATCGACGGCTTCACCTCCGAGCGCACCAAGGCCGGCTTTGAGATGCTGGTGGACAACTTCACCGCCGGTATCGCCGGTGGCGCGATGGCGCTGCTGGGCGTGTGGGGTGTGGGCCCCATCGTCTCGGCGGTCACCACCGCGGCCGGTAACGCGGTCGGCTGGCTGGTGGAGTCCAACCTTTTGCCGCTGGCCTCGATCCTGATCGAGCCGGCCAAGGTGTTGTTCCTCAACAACGCCATCAACCACGGGGTGTTGACCCCGCTGGGCGCCAACGAGGTGACCCAGTTCGGTAAGTCGATCCTGTTCATGCTGGAGTCCAACCCCGGCCCCGGGCTCGGCCTGCTGCTGGCCTACCTGTTCTTCGGGCCGCGGGCACTGCGTCCCAGCGCTCCGGCGGCGATCATCATTCACTTCCTCGGTGGTATCCACGAGATCTACTTCCCGTATGTGCTGATGAAGCCCCGGCTGATCCTGGCGGTCATCGCCGGTGGCGCCACCGGGATTCTGGTGTTCATCATGACCGGTGCCGGGCTGGTGTCGGCGGCCTCGCCGGGCAGTATCTTCGCCTATCTGGCGGTGACGCCCAAGGGCGGCTGGTTCGGGGTGCTGGCCGGGATCTTCGCCGCGACCGCGGTGTCCTTCGCGGTGGCCTCGGTGCTGCTGGGATTTGGCCGGGGCAAGGACGACAGCCAGGAGGCTCCGGAAGGGGCTTCCGCACAGACCCAGACCGCGCCGGCCGTCAAGGAGGCCTGACAGGTGCCGAGTATCGACAGCAAGGACATCCATAAGATCATCGTGGCCTGTGACGCGGGGATGGGCAGCAGCGTGATGCTGGCCACCCAGCTGCGCAAGCAGCTCAAGAGCCATAACGTCCAGGTCGAGCACACCCCGGTCAACTCGATCCCGGCCGATGCCGACGTGGTGGTATGTCACGCCGGCCTGGCCGGCCGGGCCAGGGCCGGCGCCCCGGACAAGGTCCTGATCTCCTTTCAGGTCTTCATCGGGGACCCGGCGGTGGCCAGGCTGATCAACACGATCAAGAACGGCGGCACCGTCGATGCCTGAGACGGCGCCGCTGCCGCTGGATCCGCGCGCGATCCGGTTGGAGGCCTCGGCCACCGACCGAGACGACGCGATTGGCCAGTGCGGGCAGGTGCTGCTCGCCGTCGGCGCGGTGGGCAGCGCCTATATCGGCGCGATGCTGGAGCGGGAGCGCTCGATCTCCACCTATGTCGGTGAGGGGGTGGCCATCCCGCACGGCACCTTGGCCGCCAAGGATGCCGTTCATCATGACGCGATCTGTGTGCTGCGTTTTCCCGGCGGTGTCGACTGGGACGGCGAGCAGGTCACG
>NZ_JBEXGU010000356.1:0-3232 GCF_040607515.1 Streptosporangium sp. NPDC005286
GCGGGCGCCCGGCGCCCGCGCGCCGCTCTCGGGCGCGGTTCGCGGCTCCGCTGACCGGTAGGCTCAAGACATGCCACGTGAGACCGGGCGGAAGGTAATCGCCCAGAACAAGCGTGCCTGGCACGACTACCACATCGAGGACACCTACGAGGCTGGTCTTGTGCTCCAGGGCACGGAGGTCAAGTCACTGCGGCTCGGCCGCGCCTCCCTCCTCGACGGGTACGCCGTCATCAAGGACGGCGAGGCATGGTTGATCAACGTCCACATCCCCGAATACACCATGGGTACCTGGACCAACCACGCCGCGCGCCGATCCCGCAAGCTCCTGCTGCACCGCAAGGAGATCGACAAGCTGGTCGCCAAGACCAAGGAGGGCGGCCTGACCCTGGTGCCGCTCGCCATCTACTTCAAGGACGGCAGGGCCAAGATCGAGATCGGCCTCGCCAAGGGAAAGAAGGACTGGGACAAGCGGCAGACGCTGGCCGAGAACCAGGCCAAGCGGGAGATGGCACGCGCGCTCAGGCACAGGAACAGATGACGGTGAGAGGAAGGGCCAGGCGTGCCGCCTCCGCGGCGCTCGCGCTGGCGGTGACGGCTCCCATGCTGTCCGCCTGCTTCGAGGAGCCCTCGGCCCACGAGGCGGTGCGCGACTTCCTGATCGGCTGGCAGACGGGCGACTACGCCGCGGCGGCCAAGCGCACCGACGGCGATGAGAAGGTTGTCAGCAAGGCGCTCGAAGACGCCAAACTCCAGCTGGACGCGGCCTCGTTCCGCTTCAACGTCAAGAGCATGCGGCGCGCCGCGGACGAGGTCGAGGCCGACTTCGACGCCGAGGTCGACCTGGGGGAGAACAACCCCCTGTGGGAGTACGAGGGCAAGCTCCCGCTGCACCTGGTCGACGGCAGCTGGAAGGTGCGCTGGTCGCCCAGCGTTCTCCACCCCCAGCTGCGCGAGGGGCAGCGGTTCGCCGTGAAGGTCACCCCCGAGGGGCGCCAGCCGATCCTCGACCGCAACCGCGACCCGCTGCAGGAGAAGGCCATCCTGCACGTGGCGAGCGTGATTCCGGCCAATCTGAAGAACGACGAGGCGGACAAGCTCTGCCAGCGGCTCTCCAAGATCACTGGATTTCCGCATGACCGCCTGCTGAGCCGGATCCGTTCCGCCCAGCCCAACCTCCAGGTCCCGCTGGTCACCTTCGGCCGTACGAAGTTCGGGCAGCTCCGCGCCCAGCTGGAGGCGATCCCCGGCATCATCCTCTCCCAGCAGGAGCAGTCGGTCGCCCCCGCCTCGCCCACCCAGATCGTCGGCACCGTCACCGCCGTCACCCCCGAGACCGAGCAGCAGCTCGGCGGTCCGCAGCGGGCCGGGGACACGGTCGGCAGGGCCGGTCTGCAGAAGGCGTACCAGGAGCACCTGACCGGCTCGACCGACACCCGTGTGATCACTGTCGATCTCAAGACGCTCAAGGTGACCGAGCTCAAGAAGTGGCGGCCCGACCGTTCCACCTCGCCGGTGCAGACCACGCTCGACCGCGCCCACCAGAAGGCGGCCGACAGCGCGCTGCTGGGCGGGTCCGGCATGATGGTCGCGGTTCAGGCCTCGACCGGCGACATCCTGGCGGTGTCCAGCACCAACGAGTACAACCAGGAGAAGCACGCCCTCGCCGGGAGGTTCCCCGCGGGGACCACGTTCTCCATCATGTCCGTCGAGGGCATGCTCAAGGCGCGGATCAGCCCCAAGCAGAAGCTGGCCTGCCCCGCGGACCGGACCGTCGGTGGTGTCGCGTTCCATCAGGAGGGCGCGCCCATCGGAGTGACGCCGACCCTTCAGGCCAACTTCGCCACCGGTTGCGTGACCGCGCTCGCCTCGCTGGCCCGCAGGATCGACGGCTCCGAGCTGGCGTCCGCCGCCGCGAAGTTCGGCATCGGGGCGCCCTGGGCCCTGCCGTTGAAGGGGTTCAGCGGTTCCATGAGGCCGCTCAAGAACGACGCCGCCACGGCGAAGGCACTCGCCGGGCAGAACGTGCTGGTCAGCCCGCTCTCCATGGCGCTGGTCGCCGGGGCGGTCGCCTCGGGCACCTGGCGTCCGCCGGTTCTGGTCACCGACCCTCGGATCACCGATCCCACGACGGAGGCCGAGCCTTACAAGGCGCCCGATCCGATCAAACTGGACGACAAGACCGTCGACACCCTCCGCACCTTCATGCGCAGTGGCGTGACCGCGGGCTCGGCACGTGCCGCCGCGGCTCCCGGCGACCCCGTCCACGGCATCACGGCCGTCGCCTCGCAGAACCGCAAGCCGTTCGCCTGGTTCGTGGGATGGCAGGGAGACGTGGCCGTCGCCGTGCTGATGCAGAGCCCCGATCCCACGGCAGGCGCGGCCGCCGCGGGACGGTTCTTCCAGGGGCTCCATGCTGGGCTGTGACCTCCCGGAATATTCT
This sequence comes from Streptosporangium sp. NPDC005286, assembly GCF_040607515.1. NCBI lineage: Bacteria > Bacillati > Actinomycetota > Actinomycetes > Streptosporangiales > Streptosporangiaceae > Streptosporangium > Streptosporangium sp. NPDC005286. Next base: position 2,441 of record NZ_JBEXGU010000356.1, read on the forward strand.
TTTCACCCTGAGCAACCGCAGGGTGCCTCGTTTGCGTCCTTCTAAGTGACCGGGCACCGCTTGGGGGGTTGCGGGCTCGGTCGCTGTGATGAGATCAGGGCCTCATCTCGGGGGAGGCCCTGCCCGTCAGGACCGGCTCGACCCTGCCGGTCGACCCCGGGGGCGCTCGCGATTCGCGGGCGTCCCCGGGGTTTCGGTGTTCCCGGCCCGATGCCCGCACTCCGCCGCGCCCCCACCGCCTCGCCCGGCGCACCGGGCGGGAATTCGATTGGCGTTACCTCTGTTGTAACAGGTATCTTCGGATAGCTCGCCCCCTCGGGGGCGGGTTGAAAATTCAACAGGGGGGTGACTGGTTTCGACTTTGGCTTTGCAAGCCAGGTGAAGCGGGTCGAGGACTGCGGACATAACCTCGTTAACACTGTGACCGCGACCAACAAGTGCCAATAAGACGCACTCCGAAGTCAGCCAGGGCAACCTGGCACTCGCCGCCTAAGCAGCGAGTGACTTCTGCCGGCCCGGGAGCGCCTCCGGCCCGGATCCGGCATCGCTAGGAGGCTCAACCGATCGACCCGGCCACGGGGAAGATCGGGAAATCTTACAGTGGCTGAGCCCGTCGGCAACTTGCCTGCGTGATTGCCGGGGCTGAGAAAAGCACAGCAGGCTGCACCCGGAGAAGCCCTGTCTTGAAGTTGAAGGACGCGGGTTCGATTCCCGCCACCTCCACCCCCGTTCCGCGCTCGAACCGTGCGGAACAGATCGCCGAAGGGCGGTCGGGGCGGCGAGGTCGCCGCC
>NZ_JBEXGU010000357.1:0-3220 GCF_040607515.1 Streptosporangium sp. NPDC005286
TTTTTGGTTTGTGTGGGTTTGTGGGGGGTGGTTGCTGGGGGGGGGGGGGGGGGGGGGGGGGGGGGGCGGGGGGCCCCCCCCCCCCCGCCGGCTCGTGAGGTGCGTCCGGGCCCGCCGGAACCTCAGCCCTCGTCCCAGACGACCATCGCGTCCAGGACCTCGACGCCCTCGCCGGAGACCCGCAGCGGATTGACCTCCATCTCCGTTATCCGGTCGCCGAGCGCCAGCGCGACGTCGGCGAGCCGGCAGATGACGTCGGCCAGCTTCTCCAGGTCCACCACCGCTCCGCCACGAGCGCCCGTGAGCAGGGGATAGCTCTTCAACTCCGCGAGCATGGCCTTGACCTCGTCACGATCGACGGGCAGCAGCCTGATCGCGGTGTCCTTGAGAACCTCCACCCAGACGCCGCCGAGGCCGACGACGAGCGTGAGGCCCCATACGGAGTCACGGACGAAGCCCACCAGCAGGTCGACGCCGTCGGGGCGCATCGGGCTGAGGACCGCGCCCTCGATGTCGGCGTCCGGCGCGTGCGACCGCACCGTGTCCATCATCCGCTCGAACGCCTCACGCACCTCACCCGGCGAGTTCAGGCCGAGGACGACCCCGCCGACATCCGTCTTGTGCGCGATATCGGCGGACGAGACCTTCATCACCAGGGGAAGCGGCATCTCCTCGGCCGCGCTCTCGGCCTCCTTGGCGGTCCGCACCAGGCGCTGGGGAACGACGGGCACTCCCGCGCCGGCCAGCAGTCCGACGACCTGGCGCTCGGACCAGCGACCGCCGGCGCCGCCCTCGATCTCCACGGCCGTCGGGGAGCCGGCCCGCGGCTGCGCGATCTCCCTGCGCTTCTCGGACCACCACATCGCCTTGGCAAGGGCGGGGATGCCCCGGGCGAAGGACTCCAGCACGTATGAACTGCCCGACGACCGGCGGAACTCACGCGCGAACAGGGTGCGCTCGGTGGGCAGGAACTCCATGGGGATGACGGGAACCGGGCTCGTGTCCGCCAGCTCCTTGCGCCACTCGACGCTCCCGGCCATGAACGCGGCCGCCTCGGGGGTGGCCGGGGCCGACCCGTTGATCACCAGGACGTCGATGCCCGGGTCCTTCGAGACGACCTTCTCGCACAGCGGCAGCAGGTCGGGCTTGATCACGACGTACCCGGTGGTGTCGAGCGGGTTCTGCGCCGTCGCGAAGTCCGGCAGCCCGCTCTCCCGCAGCGCCGTCACCGTGGAGTCGGCGAGGTCGGGCAGCTGCACGCCGTTCACCTCGGCGACATCGCCGATCACCCCGCACATCGCTCCGGAGCCCGTCACGAAGGCTGCCCTGCGCCCGGGGATCTCCCCGTACTCGGCGAGCAGCCCGGACGTGGCCACCAGGTCCTCGATGGAGTCGACCCGGATGACCCCGAGCTGCCGGAAGGCGGCGTCGAACACCTTGTCGTCACCGGCGAGCGCTCCGGTGTGCGCAGCCGTCACCTTGGCGCCCACCTCACCGCGCCCCGCCTTGTACGCGACGATGGGCACGCCGGCTTCCAGGGCCCGGCGGGCGGCGTCGACGAACGCCTCGGGGTGGCGTACCGATTCCAGGTACAACGCGATGACCTTCGTGGACTCCTGAGCCAGCAGGTAGTCGATGCCCTCGGCGATCGTGATCATCGCCTCGTTGCCCAGCGTGACCAGATGGCTGATGCCCACGTCCCGGCTCTGCAGATAGTTGAGCAGGAAGATGCCGAGCGCGCCGCTCTGCGAGAGGACCCCGACACCACCGGTCTCCATCGGCCACGGCAGCATCTGACTCCACGGCATCGTCGCGGCGGCCGCGTTGATGAAACCGAGATTGTTCGGCCCCAGGATGCGCAGGCCGAGTTCGTTCGCGCGGGCGGCCAGAGCGCGCTCGCGTTCGGCCCCCTCCTCGCCCATCTCCCCGAAACCGGCGGCGATGACGACGAGATTGACGACCCCCTTCGCCGCCGCGCCCTCCATGATGCCCGGCAGCGAGTCAGGGCCGGTCAGCACATAGGCCAGATCGACATGACCGTCGATGTCCTCAAGGGACCTGACGGCCGGCTGGCCATGGACCTGATCACCCTTGTGATTGACGAGATGGATGGGGTGGGGGTATCCCGCCTGCACGAGGTTGGCATAGGTGTAACGGGACCAGCCCGAACGATCACTCGCCCCGACGATCGCGATCCCGCGCGGCGCGAACATCGAATCGAGTGGATGCCCCCCAGAGGCGTCGTTGTCCAAGTGCGATGGCGAACTGCCCTCGGTCCCGGTGATGAGGCTCATTCTCCACTCCCTGTCGCATGCGGGCGGTAGCCCGGACGATCAGTACCTGGGGCACGCCGGCCGCGATGACCGGCCCGGAGGGCGGTCGGCACGGCGGGCAAGACCCCGTGGAGCTATAGTGAAATTAGATTCTACTACTGTCAATAGCCAGATCATCTTGAGCGGGCGTGAATCGAGTCGTTACCTGCACTGATGATGCATCTCACCTACAGGCCGGACAGCTGTCGAAATCTAGAGTCGGAATCTATCTAGCAGCAGCGTCGGCTCATCTGCGATCTCCGGAGGCGTGCTACGACCCCCATCCGAGGCAAGGGCGCGACGGCCCCGGCGCGGGTGGGATCCGCGCCGACGTCATCGCCAGGAGACCGGCCGGGGCCGCCTGGCGGCGATTGCCGGGTGGCAGGGTGCCGAACGCCCGCCGGATGAACGTTTCACGCTCAGCGCACGCCTTTTCACAGCTTTGACCAGGTCATCCCCACACCGGAAGCCGGAGCCGACGGCCGCCTACCTTCGGACGGCCGCCGATGTGATACTTCCGGTGCCGGGAAGCCCGATTCGAGCGCCCCGCGCGTTTCTCCGGAAACACACTTCGTTCATGCCGCAGGAGAATTGATGCGCAGAATGCGAGCTTTACTCGTTTCGGCCTTCCTTGCCACCGGCCTGGCGCTGTCCGTCGGTGTGCTGCCCGCGCAGGCCGCCACACTCAGAAACGTCTACTACTACGACTGGGACTGCCACCGGGTCGGAAACCTCGGCATCCAGGAGGGGTGGTGGACCTCGTACACCTGCACCCCCCAGTCCGGGTTCTGGTTCCTCTACGCATGACGCCGCTCCCGGCACGCCCGCGTGCCGGCCGGCGGCCGGGAGCGGAGATCCCGGGATTCGGCGGTCGCGCGAGGTGGCCGCCGGATCGGGCCGCGCGGCCC
>NZ_JBEXGU010000358.1:0-3206 GCF_040607515.1 Streptosporangium sp. NPDC005286
GTCTGCATGGCGACTACGCCACCAGACACGCGCTCGGCGAGCCCATTACCAGCGACAACGCATCAGAGATCACTAAGTACGGCTGGAGTACTAAGAAACTCGTGTCATCATGAGTGGCGCGACTTGAATGCTGCATGCCGTTCCGGTAGCCGATCATCCCTGATGAGAAGTCACTGTTCCAGCATCTTTCGGATCTCGTTGTTGATCTCCTGAGATAAAGATCCCTACCCGATCGTCGCTAATGACGGGCTGAGGAACAAAGTTCCAGTCCGTCGATCACTCCCGGCTACCAGGGCGAGTAACCAACATAGGTGATCACACACGCCGAGAGGGTGCAGATTGTAGCCTTCACACTATAAAAGGTATCAATCCCCTCAAATGCCTACATTAGGTATATTTTATCATGAGATCTGAATATAGGAGTGCGCAAGCCCTCCGAAAGGCGTATCGTGCCGGTCTAAAGTCTCAGAAGAACTAGTTGCAGAGACTAAGAGTGGAGCATCTGACCCTACTAAAAGACTTTATGATTCATCTTCACTGATTGGATTAATAGCAATGGCTAATCTTGACACTGCATTTCGTGAATACTATCCACCGACTGACGAACAGCGACAGGTGGCGATGACCAAAGGTCTTGTATGCCTGGACGCAAATGTTCTCTTAGACGCATACAGATTCAATCCACGAGTACGGACCGAATTGTTTGATGTATTAGAAAAGCTCAATGATAGGTTGTGGATTCCTCACCAGGTCGCTTTCGAGTTCCATAAAAACCGCATTAATGTAATTGGCGACCAGGCCAAAGCGTACGCCTCTGCTCTCAAAGCCCTAGAAGAATTCGAGGAATACTTTACCGGAAATGTTAATAGCAAGCTTAACGTTCTGGGAAGAACCGTAGCTCTGACAGAGGAAGAGCAAACCGCTATTATCGATCCTGTCATTCAAGGCATAAAGCTAACAGTGAAGGCTATTCTTAAACTACAGGAGCGACATGGCGTCGCTCTCGACATGATATCGAATGATGAGGTATTGAGTCGTTTAGAAAACTTACTTCAGAACAAAGTCGGCGATCCTCTCGGTGCCGAAGAAGAGGAGAGGGCGCGAAACGAAGCAATGCATCGAGTGAAAAATAAGATTCCCCCCGGTTACGCCGATTCCGAAAAAGCTGATCCAGCTGGCGATTACCTTGTCTGGCACCAAATGCTCGAAGAGGCTAAACGCAGGGAGGCTCCAATACTTTTTATCACGCGAGATGTCAAAGAGGATTGGTTTCGGAGAGAGAAAGGCCAAACAATTTCTGCGCGAGCGGAACTAATCAGAGAGGCACGAGAGGTCGCCGATTGCGATTTAACGATCATGCCAACACAATCGTTTTTGGTTCACGCTCGAAAATATCTGAACGCTCAAGTAAGCGATGAACTGCTACGCCAAGTTGAGAAGCTCCCCGAACTAGAGAACGACGCACCCGAAGAGAGCGTAATCCTTTTGTCTCGAAGAGAACAGAAAAATTTGCTTATCAGTTGTGAAGCTGCTGTACAGCAACTCACCAGAGAGCTCCATATGGTAAATACACGCCTTGCCAGCATATATCAAACAGAGCGAGAAGCAAACCTTTCCAACGAATACCGCGATAAGTCGCAGATGCAAGCAAAATGGTATGCAAGCAAACGGGATCTGATGGAAGAAAGGCAGCGCAGAATATCTTTAGTCATCGCCAAGCTAAGACATTCGCTGACGCTTGATTCCGACGAAATCGCTTTTCCTCGTTCGCTTGTAGAGGATTTTTTCGATGGAGCCAAGTTGATATAAACCGAGAAACGCATTAAACACGACCTGAAGTCTCGCTATGACTCTAAGAAATTCGCAGACCAAATCCTGATCTCTATGACTTTATAGGAGGCACATAATGAATCTACAGAATCGCGTCGAGATCAATTTCGAATTAACGGGTTCCGACCTGGAACGCCTTGTTGTTGTGGGGAGCGATCTGAATTATTTGATGAGCCTTCCAGAGGATCGGCTCCCAACACACACGGAGGTGAGGCTCGGCGCAAGCGTTCTGCGTCGTCTGTTTATCGACAATGAGTTCAAACGCCTCTGGCGAAAAATTGGAGCTTCGCTAATCGCTCAACCTACTGTGTTGGCGACCAATATAGATGCCGCCCTAGATGCATGGCCTCCTCATTGGGTTCTCTATGCCTGGGGAGGTGGGGCAAAGTCATCCAGTGCTCACCATAAAGGTTTTATACTGGGGGCCATACCAGAAGACGAGCACGAAAAATACCCTAGTGTCGACGATCTGCTTTCAGCTAATCCGATGCCAAAGCAGGGCGAGCTCGTAAGGATGACGGTCGATGACTGGCTTAAATCAACGTCTGCAGCTATCAAAACGAACGAAATAGGCCAGGTTGGGATATCTCGGGCATCCATTATTAAGTACATCGCTAACAGGAAGGGTGGCGTTCATTTTGACCCTCACCAAAACATTTCCACAAGGAGCAAGAAGCATAGTCGACGAGATATTGAGAGCACCCTTCTAGATCATGGTCTACTGAGAGTGGGACATCTCAGTGGGCCTGAGTTCGAAATAGCCTCCGTTATTCATGCCGTAGCCTCCTCCGACTGGGCTCCAGAAATAATCCGTGCAGCAGAATCCGCTGCTCCAGAAGATTTTGACGGTGACCCAAACGAACTAAAGTTCTGGACAGGTTTAATGGAGGAGGATGGCACTGGGTGGGCTACGAGCCGCTTCAGTCCAGGAGATGAAGGCAGCAACCAGGCGAGCGATTAACCCAGTGGTCTCACCACGGTAAATCGTGACACTGAATGGCATGCGAGAGAATCCGACGGAGTCGATTCGACAGCATTACGTTAGACCGTAAACGATCGGACTTAGCCTCACAACTAGCTGGAACTGACACGTTTTTCCGTGGTTAGTTTGGCTACGTTGAGGCGTGCCCGTGCGGAGGCTTCTACATACAGTTGTAACGAACTACCGAAATGCAGTATCGATCGGGGAAATTGAGAGCGATGATCAGACCCATCGCAGGTGGCGGTGCGGCCCACGTGCGGCGAGTTGGATGGGTACGGCGGACGCTGGTGCGGCGCGCGGCCCTGAGTCCCGCCGCCGTTCGGGACCGGCGCCCACGCCGCACGCCCGGACGGCAGGCGGGCGGCGGGTCGTGCGGGGGCGCCCCGCCCGCCCG
>NZ_JBEXGU010000359.1:0-3190 GCF_040607515.1 Streptosporangium sp. NPDC005286
TGCTTTGTGGTCAAGTCCTCGGCCTATTAGTACTGGTCAGCTCCACACATTACTGCGCTTCCACTTCCAGCCTATCAACCCGGTCGTCTACCGGGAGCCTTACCCCCTCACAGGGTGGGAGACCTCATCTCAAGGCGAGCTTCCCGCTTAGATGCTTTCAGCGGTTATCCCTTCCGAACGTAGCCAACCAGCCGTGCTCCTGGCGGAACAACTGGCACACCAGAGGTTCGTCCGTCCCGGTCCTCTCGTACTAGGGACAGCTCCTTTCAAGTCTCCTGCGCGCGCAGCGGATAGGGACCGAACTGTCTCGCGACGTTCTAAACCCAGCTCGCGTGCCGCTTTAATGGGCGAACAGCCCAACCCTTGGGACCTACTCCAGCCCCAGGATGCGACGAGCCGACATCGAGGTGCCAAACCATCCCGTCGATATGGACTCTTGGGGAAGATCAGCCTGTTATCCCCGGGGTACCTTTTAGCCGTTGAGCGACGGCGCTTCCACATGCCACCGCCGGATCACTAGTCCCAGCTTTCGCTCCTGCTCGACCCGTCGGTCTCACAGTCAAGCTCCCTTGTGCACTTACACTCGACACCTGATTGCCAACCAGGCTGAGGGAACCTTTGGGCGCCTCCGTTACTCTTTAGGAGGCAACCGCCCCAGTTAAACTACCCACCAGACACTGTCCCTGATCCGGATCACGGACCGAAGTTAGACGTTCAAAACGACCAGAGTGGTATTTCACCAATGACTCCACCACCACTAGCGTGATAGCTTCACCGTCTCCCACCTATCCTACACAAGACGTTCCAAACGCCAATGTCAAGCTATAGTGAAGGTCCCGGGGTCTTTCCGTCCTGCTGCGCGTAACGAGCATCTTTACTCGTAGTGCAATTTCGCCGGGTCTGCGGTTGAGACAGCGGGGAAGTCGTTACGCCATTCGTGCAGGTCGGAACTTACCCGACAAGGAATTTCGCTACCTTAGGATGGTTATAGTTACCACCGCCGTTTACTGGCGCTTAAGTTCTCAGCTTCGCCACACAAGTGCGACTAACCGGTCCCCTTAACGTTCCAGCACCGGGCAGGCGTCAGTCCGTATACATCGTCTTACGACTTCGCACGGACCTGTGTTTTTAGTAAACAGTCGCTTCCCCCTGGCCTCTGCGACCCCCACCAGCTCAGAACGCAAAGTTCGTCACCAGCGAAGGCCCCCCTTCTCCCGAAGTTACGGGGGCAATTTGCCGAGTTCCTTAACCACAGTTCACCCGATCGCCTTAGTATTCTCTACCTGACCACCTGAGTCGGTTTAGGGTACGGGCCGCCACGACACTCACTAGAGGCTTTTCTCGGCAGCATAGGATCACCCACTTCGCCACAATCGGCTCGGCATCACATCTCAGGATATACGAACCGCGGATTTGCCTACGGTTCTCCCTACATGCTTACCCCAGGACTACCATCGCCTGGGCTGGGCTACCTTCCTGCGTCACCCCATCGCTTACCTACTACCAGTTCAGGCCAGGCGTTCAGCCTCACCCACACCCCGAAGGGCGTCAGGGACTTAAGGACCCTTAGTATCACTGGATTCAGTATTGGCGCATCGTAGCGGGTACGGGAATATCAACCCGTTGTCCATCGACTACGCCTGTCGGCCTCGCCTTAGGTCCCGACTTACCCTGGGCGGATTAGCCTGCCCCAGGAACCCTTGGTCATCCGGCGCAGAAGTTTCTCACTTCTGATTCGCTACTCATGCCTGCATTCTCACTCGCACAGCCTCCACAGCTGGATCACTCCGCTGCTTCACCGGCCGCACGACGCTCCCCTACCCATCCACACACCTAAACCACAAAGGCTCAGTTATACGTGTGAATGCCACGACTTCGGCGGTGTACTTGAGCCCCGCTACATTGTCGGCGCAGAATCACTTGACCAGTGAGCTATTACGCACTCTTTCAAGGGTGGCTGCTTCTAAGCCAACCTCCTGGTTGTCACTGCGACTCCACATCCTTTCCCACTTAGCACACGCTTAGGGGCCTTAGTCGGTGGTCTGGGCTGTTTCCCTCTCGACTACGGAGCTTATCCCCCGCAGTCTCACTGCTGCGCTCTCACTTACCGGCATTCGGAGTTTGGCTGACGTCAGTAACCTTGTCGGGCCCATTAGCCATCCAGTGCTCTACCTCCGGCAAGAAACACGCAACGCTGCACCTAAATGCATTTCGGGGAGAACCAGCTATCACGGAGTTTGATTGGCCTTTCACCCCTAAACACAGGTCATCCCCCAGGTTTTCAACCCTGGTGGGTTCGGTCCTCCACGCGGTCTTACCCGCGCTTCAACCTGCCCATGCCTAGATCACTCCGCTTCGGGTCTACAGCATGCGACTCAAACGCCCTATTCAGACTCGCTTTCGCTACGGCTCCCCCACACGGGTTAACCTCGCCACACACCATAACTCGCAGGCTCATTCTTCAAAAGGCACGCAGTCACATCACAAACAAGGCAAGCCTCGTTTACGCTCCTACGGCTTGTAGGCACACGGTTTCAGGTACTATTTCACGACCCCTCACCGGGGCGCTTTTCACCTTTCCCTCACGGTACTTGTTCACTATCGGTCATCAGGGAGTATTTAGGCTTACCAGGTGGTCCTGGCAGATTCACACAGGATTTCTCGGGCCCCGTGCTACTTGGGATCCCCTCCAACAGTCGACAAGATTTCGCCTACCCGACTCTCACGGTCTACGGCGCCACTTCCCAGAAGCTTCGGCTATCTCATCGATTTCTTACTGTCTACGGTCTCGGCAGAAACCGTCAGAGGGTCCCACAACCCCGTAAACGCAACGCCTGCCGGCTATCACACGCCTACGGTTTAGCCTGATCCGCTTTCGCTCACCACTACTCACGGAATCACTATTTGTTTTCTCTTCCTACGGGTACTGAGATGTTTCACTTCCCCGCGTTACCACCAACCGCCCTATACATTCAGGCGGAGGCAACACCACATGACTGGTGCTAGGTTTCCCCATTCGGACATCCCCGGATCAAAGTCTGGTTGGCGACTCCCCGGGGCTTAACGCAGCCTCCCACGTCCTTCATCGGCTCCTGATGCCAAGGCATCCACCGTGTGCCCTAAAAAACTTGGCCACAAAGATGCTCGCGTCCACTATGCAAATCTCAAACAACAAACAGCGACCAAACCC
>NZ_JBEXGU010000360.1:0-3160 GCF_040607515.1 Streptosporangium sp. NPDC005286
CGCGACGAGGTTCCGGTATTTCGAGTGCACGGACGTGCCGGTGCACCAGTGCGGCTGGAGGTCGCTGCCGATGAAGAACACCTTGCCCGAGGTCGTGGGCATTCCCCCCTCCGGCGAGGCAGGTCCCTCCAGTGGTGGGATGGAAACCGGGGGGCCGTCCGGGACGATGTCCGTGGACAGGCGTTCCCCGGCGACCGCGGTCCGCACGGCGTACGGTGTGGCACTCTTCAGGTTGGCGGCCCCGTCGGCGAGCCAGAACCTCGCGACCTGCTGAGCCGTCGTCACCGTGGGAGCCAACGGGACCACCAGCACACTCGCGGCCTGTGCCGGCCCGGTGACGACAGTGGCACCCAACACGCTCAAGCCGATCCCCAACGCGATCAGTGCACGCCTCAAGGGCGATCTCCCGTCCAGTCATGGGGCGCCTTCGCGCCCCGTCAGCGTGGAGAGCCGGCCGATCGACACGGCCGGCGAACAGCAAGATCGTAACCTTGGCCGAGGCCCTGGTCCTAGAATTTTTAGATCACATGTTCGATACAAGAGTGCCGATGGGCCACTACTCCCTGGCTGCGGAGGCCGCGCCCACCAGAAGGCCATGAGCAGGCACAACAGCCCGGCTCGGCGTCCACCCGGACCGGAGCAGGCCACTGAGCATCTCCACCGGGGCCCACCGTACGGCGCGCAAAATCCACGGCCCGCGCCAGGGAACGCGGTCGAATCCCGGCAGTCAGCAGGATGGCGAGGTCGACTGAAACAAGCAGGTCGCCAGGCTCTTCTCATCCTGAGTAGCGGCCCTCTTCGCTGAGTTGCAGGACGAGGACGGCCTGCACGAGTGCTGTTAGGCTTCAGTCGTGCCCATTGCCGCCCGCCTTGCCGCCGGCTGCCGCCCTCGCGGCTGCCGGGCGCCTGCGCGGCGCGTGCACGGCCGCCGGGTGCGGTATGTGATTGGCTCCGATCCTGGTCAGGTCAACGGGATGCGATGGCCTTGCGCGCCGCGCATTGCGCGGGGTGTCTGAGGGGATTTCTTCTCCCCCACCCCGCCCTTCCCGAAACTGGGGGCGCTGTCCCAGATCTCCAGGCACGCCCTTCGGCAGCGGCCTCAGACGCCGGCCGGGCTGCTTGTGGGCTCACGCCTTTCAGGAAGGGGCGGGGTGGGGAAAAGGCCTGTCCACCCCGCCGCGCGGATACGTGTTCCGTGACCATCACAAGCCAGACATCCAGGGCGTATGCCCCGGCGTAGGAGCATGTCGCATGTCCAGTGAATTCTTTATCCCGGCCCCGGAGGGTCAAGTCCCCAGCGCCGAAGGGTATTTCGGTGCGTTCGGCGGCAAGTTCATCCCGGAGGCCCTGGTCGCCGCCGTGGACGAAGTCGCCGTCGAGTACGAGAAGGCCAAGGCCGACCCCGCGTTCGTCGCGGAGTTCGAGGATCTGCTCGTCAACTACACCGGGCGCCCGAGTGCGCTCACCGAGGTACCGCGATTCGCCGAGCACGCCGGCGGTGGGCGGGTCTTCCTCAAGCGGGAGGACCTGAACCACACCGGCTCACACAAGATCAACAACGTGCTCGGGCAGACCCTGCTCACCAAACGGATGGGCAAGCCCCGGGTCATCGCGGAGACCGGCGCCGGCTCGCACGGCGTCGCCACCGCGACGGCCTGTGCGCTGTTCGGTCTCGAATGCACCGTCTACATGGGCGAGATCGACACCGAGCGGCAGGCGCTCAACGTCGCCCGGATGCGGATGCTCGGTGCCGAGGTCATCCCGGTCAAGTCCGGTTCCCGCACGCTCAAGGACGCCATCAATGAGGCGTTCAGGGACTGGGTCGCGAGCGTCGACCGGACGCACTACGTCTTCGGCACGGCTGCGGGACCGCATCCCTTCCCGGGCATGGTGCGCGACTTTCACCGCGTCATTGGCATAGAGGCCCGCCGCCAGATCCTGGAGCGGGCCGGGCGGATGCCGGACGCGGCCATCGCCTGCGTCGGCGGCGGGTCGAACGCACTCGGTCTCTTCCACGGCTTCCTTCCCGACAGCGGCGTACGTCTCATCGGCTGCGAGGCCGCCGGGCACGGCGTGGAGAGCGGTGAGCACGCGGCCTCGCTGTCCGCGGGCGAGCCGGGCATCCTGCACGGTTCGCGGTCGTATGTCCTGCAGGACGAGGAGGGCCAGATCGCCGAGCCCTGCTCGATCTCGGCCGGTCTGGACTATCCGGGCATCGGGCCCGAGCACGCGTATCTGAGGGACATCGGCCGCGCCGAGTACCGCCCGGTCACCGACGATGAGGCGATGCAGGCGTTTCGGCTGCTTTCGCGGACCGAGGGCATCATCCCGGCGATCGAGAGCGCGCATGCGCTCGCCGGGGCCCTCGAAGTCGGCAAGGAGCTCGGTAAGGACGGGCTGATCATCGTCAACCTGTCCGGGCGCGGCGACAAGGACATGGACACGGCCGTCCGTTACTTCGGGCTGTACGACGCCGCCGAAGGAGAGTCGAAGTGAGTGGCAACATCCAGCTGTTGAGCGACACCCTCGCCCAGGCCAGGTCCGAGGGCCGCGCTGCGCTCATCGCCTACTTCCCGGCCGGCTTCCCGACCGTCGACGGTGGCATCGAGGCGGTCAAGGCGGTCCTCGAATCCGGCGCGGACGTCGTCGAGGTCGGCCTGCCGCACAGCGACCCGGTGCTCGACGGACCGGTCGTCCAGACCGCCGACGACATCGCCCTGCGCGGCGGCCTCAAGATCGCCGACGTGATGCGCACCGTCCGCGAGGCACACGCCGCCACGGGCAAGCCCGTCCTGGTGATGACGTACTGGAACCCGATCGACCGCTATGGCATCGAACGCTTCACCACCGAACTCGCCGAGGCCGGCGGCGCGGGCTGCATCCTGTCCGACCTGCCCGTCCAGGAATCCGCGACCTGGCGCGAGCACGCCGCGAAGCAAGGCCTGGCCACCGTCTTCGTCGTCGCGCCGAGCAGCAAGGACGAGCGGCTGAAGGAGATCACCGCGGCCGGTTCGGGATTCGTTTACGCCGCCTCGCTGATGGGGGTCACCGGCACCCGCGCCTCCGTCGGATCCCCAGCAGCCCTCCGCCCACGGCGCCGATGGCGATCCCCGCCACCGGGGGCAGCCCGAAGGTCAGCACCGCCCATCCGAAGGTGAAC
>NZ_JBEXGU010000361.1:0-3132 GCF_040607515.1 Streptosporangium sp. NPDC005286
CCCCGCATACCCCGTCGTTTTGTTGTTTGACTTGAGTTCATAGGTGTTCTATTCCGATCTGTGGCTAGGGGCCCCCTCCGTACGGACCCGGCCGATCGGCCGGGACGGGCTAGGCCGGAGCCGAGGTGACGATCCGGCCGTTGGCGATGTTGTCGTCGACCTCCTTCTGCCAGAACTGGTTGGCCCGCTCGGTGTCGATCTCGAACTCGAACCGCTGGGTCATCTCCGGGGTGACGTCCTCGACATCGACGTAGAACTGCTCGTACCAGCGGCGTAGCTGGTAGACCGGGCCGTCCTCCTCGCACAGCAGCGGATTGTCGATCTTGGCCTTGTTCTTCCAGATCTCCACATCCTGCAGGAAGCCCGTCTCCACGCCGGCCGCGAAGCCCGCCGCCATCGCCTGCGCCTCGTCGTCAGAGACGCCCTGGGGCTTCTTGACCATCGCGCCCCATTGGAGCACGAAGCTGGTCGGCGACACCGGGTAGTGGCAGTTGATCAGGACGGACTCGACCGTCTGTCCCCCCACGGTGTTCCACAGGTAGTCGATCATGTATGACGGGCCGTAGTACGCCGACTCCGAACGCCCGTCGGTCTTCTCACCGGAGTAGTTCGTGCCGAGCTGGACGTCGGGCCGGGCCCGGCTGTTCATGTCCTGCGCGGCGATGTGCCCTTCGAAGACGTTCTTGAAGTACGTCGGGAACGCGTAGTGGATGTAGAAGAAGTGGGCCATGTCGACCACGTTGTCGACGATCTCCCGGCAGTTGGAGCCCTCGATCTTGATCCGGTTCCACGTCCAGGAGGTCCACTCCGACGTGCCCACACCGGCGATCTCCGGGATCGTCACCTCCGGCGGGGGTGGGTTGCCCTGCGGGTCGTGCCAGACGTACAGCTGTGCGTTGCGCTCCAGGGCCAGCCACGTCCGGGTGCGTGCCCGCGGCGGCACCCGGCGGGCGTACGGGATGCTGGTGCACCGGCCGTTGCCCGCCCAGCGCCAGTCGTGGAAGGGGCAGGCGATCGCGTCGCCCTTGACCTCCCCCTGGCTGAGGTCGCCGCCCATGTGAGGGCAGTAGGCGTTGAGGACGTTCAGCTTGCCGGTGCTGTCGGCGAACACCACCAGCTTGGTGCCGAATGCCTCGATCTTGTGCGGCTTGCCGTCCCTGAACTCGTTCGCCAGGCCCAGGCAGTGCCAGCCCCGGGCATAACGGGTCGGAGGTGGGGCCGCCTCGATCACTCGAATCTCGTCGTCACCGGCGGTGTGTAGCGACGTCATGAAGTCTCCCTTGCCGTCCAATGCGCCCGGGCCGAATCTTCCTGCCCGCGGGATCCTCATCATGCGAAGCCGACGATGTGCGACACCGCCCCTTTCCCACTGACCGGGACCTCGTTTCGCAAGTCACGGCAACGCGTTCCGCGAAACACCGCTCTTCGGTCTCCGGTCCCCCGTCGAGATCGAGCGGTGAGAAAGCCCGTCCCGCTCGCCGGGAGGACGAGTTGTGGGGCACCCAGGGCGCCGACACCGTGGGATCGACCGATGCGGGCGAGGGAAATCGCTCGATCCGGGCGAACGAAGGAGACCGAAGGCCGATATGACCACTCACCAGATCTTGACCGGGCCCGGCAGCGGGGATTCGACACGCGCTCCGGATCCGGCCCCCACCGTGGTGAAGCACCCGTTGCGGGTGGTCCTCGTCGTCGCCTTCGCGACCTTGGTGACCACGCTCAACCAGACGCTGGTCGTCCCGGTGCTGCCCGAACTGCCCGGCCGCCTGGGGGTCACGCCCTCCGTCGCCACCTGGCTGGTCACCGCGACGGTCATCGCCGGCGCGGTGTCGCATCCGGTGCTGGGCAGGCTGGGTGACCAGTTCGGGATGCGCAGGATGATGATCGTGGCGCTCGGCGCGATGATCCTCGGGTCCCTGATGTGCGTGATGAGCGACGACATCGGCGTCCTCATCGCCGGGCGGGCGCTCCAGGGGATCTCCAGCGCGACGATCCCGCTCGGGATGAGCCTGGTGGGGGTGGTCCTGGAGCCGAACCGCCGTGCCTCCGCCATCGCCTCCGTCAGCGCGATGATGGGGGTCGGCGGCGCGCTCGGGCTGCCGGCCGCCGGGCTGACCTCCCGGTTGTGGGGCTTCCACGGGTTGTTCGCCGTCTCGGCGTTCGCGGGTGTGGTCGCGGTGGCCGCCCTGCTGCTGGCGGTCCCGGCGCCGCCCCGGCGCGAGCGCGCGCAGCGGATCGACTTCCCCGGTGCGGTGCTGCTCACCTGCTTCATCGTCGCCCTGCTGGTCGGGCTCGACCGTGGCGGCGAGTGGGGCTGGACGAACACGCTGACCATCGCGTCCTTCCTCGTGGCGCTGGTGTCCGGGTGCCTGCTGACCCTGGTGGAGCTTCGCCGCCATGCTCCGCTCATCGACCTCAAGGCGGCGGTGAGCCGCTCCTCCGCCGCTATCAACGGAGGGTCGATCCTGATTGGTTTCGCGCTGTTCGCGAACTTCCTCGGGATCGTCGGACGCCTCCAGGCGCCGGTGTCGACCGGTTACGGGCACGGGCTGTCGGTGCTGATGACCGGTCTGTGTCTGCTGCCCGGAGGGCTGCTGTCGGCGGCGGTGGCGCCGCTGTCGGCCAGGCTGAGCGCGATCGTCACCCCTCGGGTGACGATCGCACTGGGCTGCGCGGTCTCCGCCACCGGGTTCGCGGCCCAGATCCCGCTGGGGCACGGATCGCTGTGGGTGCTCGTCTGCGTCATCGCCGTCGTCTCGGCCGGCAACTCCATGGTCCTGGCGAACCTGCCCGCGCTGATCCTTCAGGTCACGCCGGAGGCGAACATCGGCGTCACGAACGGGATCAACGCGCTGGCCCGCGCCGTCGGCATGTCGGTGAGCAGCGCGGTGTTCGGCATCGTCGCGACGATTCCGGCCGGCGCCGCGTTCGTGCCGCGCGGCTCCTACGACGCCTTCACCGCCGCCGGCGGGGCCACCACGCTGATCGCCCTTGTCCTGTTCCTCTTGCAGCGTCCCCGTCGCGCCACCGCGGCCCGGTGAAAAGGGAGCGGCCGCGGGGGGCCTCGCGCGAGCGCGGGGGGCGGGGCGCGCGCGGGGGGCGGGGGCCCCCCCGCCGGGGGGCCCGGGCCCC
>NZ_JBEXGU010000362.1:0-3064 GCF_040607515.1 Streptosporangium sp. NPDC005286
GAGCGGGAGACGGCGGGCGCGAAGTGGACGGAGAACGATCTCGTCTTCGCCTCCCTGGTCGGCACTCCCCTGGACTCCCACAACGTACGACGGGCGTTCCGGAAGATCGTGAAAGACGCCGGGCTGCCCGCGAAGGACTGGACGCCTCGGGAGATGCGACACAGCTTCGTCTCGCTGCTGTCCGACTCCGGCGTACCCCTGGAGGACATCGCGCGACTCGTCGGCCACAGCGGGACGGCGGTCACGGAGGCGGTCTATCGCAAGCAGATCCGCCCAGTCCTGCTCGGCGGTGCGGAAGCGATGGACCGGATCTTCACGTGATGGGAGCGATAGTCACTCACTTAGTCACTCAGAATGCAGAAAGGGTGTCTCCCTTTCGGGTGACACCCTTGCCGACCAGCGAAAACCTGGTCGGGACGACAGGATTTGAACCTGCGACCCCTTGACCCCCAGTCAAGTGCGCTACCAAGCTGCGCTACGTCCCGGTTGTGCTGCGCACCTCTCGGGTGCACGTCATAACCTTAGCGCAGATCGGGTGGGCTTCGCACACGGCGACGTCCGTCAGGACAGGCGATCGCGCGAAAGGTGAGGGTGCGTGGGGCGCAAGGCGTTGATCGACCAGGAGGAGCTGCGGCGGCTGGCCGGGCGGGGGCTGTCGAACGCGGAACTGGCGGCACGGTTCGGGGTGAGCGAGTCCGGGATCTTGCAGGCGAAACGGGCCGCCGGGCTCTCGAAGCCGATGCTCGATCACTCGCGGGCCATCCCCTGGAAGCTGGACCGCGCGCACAGCCAGTCGGGGCCCGCGACGAACCTGCGGAACCTGTCGTCCGTGGCGCAGGGGCGGGCGATCCCCGCCGAGAAGCTGAACACGGCGCTGCGCTGGGCCGGGCGGCTGGTCGCCGCCGGACTGGACATCTCGTACGAGTCCGGCAGGGGGTTCACCGAGGTTCCCGCCTCCACGGATGACTGGCTGGCCGCCAGGGTGCTGGCCGAGGCCCGCAGAGCTCTCGATCTCCCCGAGGAGCAGGCCTGACGGGCTGAATGAGGGTCAGGGCATACCTGAGCCTTCATCCCCGGCCGGGGAGCCGGGCACTCCGCAGGCCGGGGATGAAAGCCCGACCTGCGAGCCGAGCACTGGTTCGCACTCCGGGAGTGAAGGCTTGGTCTGGGGATCGCACTGGTCCCACTCCGAGGGGTGAAGGTCCGGCCTGGGACCGGGCACCGGCCCGTAGGCCGGTAGATCGGAGATCGGGCCCGGGATTCCTGCCACGGGAATTCATAGGCGGCCGCCGAAGCCGGGAACCGCATTCGAAAACGCGGTAAAAGAATATCTAATACCCGACAGGACCTGCTAAAACATCAAATCCAGATGAAGTGGCGGGGAGGCAATAAATGTCGGCGGCCGGTTTCGAGGCCTGACCCCAGGGCAGCGCACGGGGACAAGCGCCTACACAACCGGAGGCAGACATGTCCACCGTGATCTGGGTGGCCGTCATCGTGGTCGCGGTGGTGGCGATCGTCGCAGTCGGCTATCTCGTGCTGCAGCAGCAACGCCGACATCGACTTCGTGACCGCTTCGGCCCCGAATACGAACGTACCCTGCAGGAGCGTGACAGCAGGCGCGACGCCGAGCAGGAGCTCAGAGCCCGCGAGCAGCGCTTCAGCTCCCTCGACATCCGCACCCTGGACGCGCAGACGCGCGAGATCTACACGAGGAAGTGGATGGAGGTCCAGGAACGTTTCGTGGACGCTCCCGGTTTCGCGGTGACGGAGGCCGACCATCTGGTGACCTCCGTGATGGCCGAGCGGGGCTACCCGACCGAGGACTTCGAGCAGCGGCTCTCCGACCTGTCCGTCGCGCACGGCCGCACTCTCGACCACTACCGGCAGGCCCACGAGATCAGTAGCAGGGCCGCTCACAAGGAGGCCTCAACCGAGGAGCTCCGGCAGGCCATGGTGCACTACCGCGCCCTGTTCGAGGAGTTGCTCGCGGCTCCCGGCAGCGAGGTCAACGGTGAGCGGAGTGCCCGGCAGGCCGATCTCGCCGACCACGACCCCCATCACCATGATCCCAGGCAGCCGGATGCCGCCGCCCCCGAGACCACGGACGGCAACGAGCGAGCCTACCGACGCGATCCCCAAGGACGGTGACCCGACGTGAAGAATCGATTCAACCCGGACAACGACCGGCTGGTCCACAAGGCCGACGAGGACGTGGCACCCGAGTTCCAGGAGCCATCCGCCCCTGACGCCGATACCCGCGCCCCCCTGCCCGGCGACCGGCGCAACGTGCCGGCCGACCTCGACGGTGACGCGCTCCCCCGGGACCCGGCCATGACCCCGGGTACGCCGGTGACCGGCACCGCCACGTACGACGCCCTGGACGACACCGCGCATGACGCCGTACGTGACCGCGTCCCCGCTACCGACTCCCCGATGACCCCCGCTTTCCCCGGAAGCGCCGCGGACCGGCAGGGCGACGTGCTCGACGAGGGCGCGAGCCTCACCGGCACCGAGCGGGCCGACCGGGCACCCGCCACGGCCGAGACCCTCTTCGACCATGACTCCGACGATGTGCTGCGGCGCTGGCAGGAGGTCCAGGCCGGGTTCGTGGACGACCCGCGCGACGCGGTACAGCGGGCCGACTCCCTGCTCGACGAGATCACGACCTCTTTCAGGAACGCTCTGGAGGTCCGGACCACCGAGCTCCAGGGACGCTGGAAGAACACCGAGAAGAACGACACCGAGGATCTGCGGACCGCCCTGCGCGGCTACCGCACGACCCTGGAACAGCTTCTCAACATCTCCGCTGGGACGAGGTGACCATGCTCGCCATCGCCGCCGCCGTCGTGTTCGGCCTCGGACTCCTGCTCGACCTGATCAACACCAGGATCGGCGGGATCAGCGGGACGACCTTCCTGCTTCTCGGACTTCTGCTCCTCGCTCTGCATCAGGCCGGGATCGGCTCGGCCGGCCCTCGGACCACCACCGGGGGCGGAGGCTGGCGCCGCAGGCGCTGACCGACCGCCGAGTGGGGAGGGGGCCCGTCCACGTGGACGGGCCC
>NZ_JBEXGU010000363.1:0-3058 GCF_040607515.1 Streptosporangium sp. NPDC005286
GCCGCGGTGCTGGCCTCCGGGGAGCCGCAGGCGGCGGTCCGTGAGGGTGCGGTACGGGTGCCTCGTCTGGCTCGGGTGATGCCGGCCGAGGAGGCGGGGCGGTCGTGGGATCCGGAGGGGACGGTGCTGGTCACCGGTGGTACCGGTGGTCTGGGTGGTCATCTGGCTCGGCATCTGGTGGCCGAGCGGGGTGTGCGGCATCTGTTGCTGACCAGTCGCCGGGGGCTGGAGGCTCCGGGTGCGGTGGAGTTGCAGGCGGAGTTGATCGCGCACGGGGTCGAGGTCGAGATCGCCGCGTGTGATGTGGCCGACCGGGATCAGGTGGCGGCCCTGCTGGCCGGAATCGATACCGACCATCCGCTGACCGCAGTCGTTCACACCGCCGGTGTGCTGGCCGACGGGACGATTCCGTCGCTGACGCCCGAGCGGCTGGACACCGTGCTGCGGCCCAAGGTCGATGCCGCCTGGCACCTGCACGAGCTCACCCAGGGCCTGGACCTGGCGGCGTTTGTTGTGTACTCGTCGGCCTCGGGTGTCATGGGCTCGGCTGGGCAGGGCAACTACGCGGCCGCGAACACGTTCTTGGACGCGCTGGCTCAGATGCGGCGGGCCGAGGGGCTGCCCGCGCTGTCGCTGGCGTGGGGCGCCTGGAGCCAGGACAGCGGATTGACCGGCACGCTGAGCGACGCCGACATGCGGCGGATCGCCAGGATGGGTACGCCGCCGCTGTCGGTGGAGCAGGGCCTGGCGCTGTTCGAGGCCGCTGTCGCGCTTGAGCATGCGGTGCTGATTCCGCTCCGGTTGGAATTGGCGGTGCTGCGCTCCCATGGCGAGGTGCCGGCGTTGTTGCGGGGTCTGGTGCGGGGTGGGCGGCGTTCGGCGGCGTCGGGTTCGGTGGTGGCGGCGACGTTGCTGGGACGGCTGGCTCCGCTGGGGGCGGCCGAGCGTGCCGAGGTTTTGGTGGACCTGGTGCGTACCGAGGTGGCCTTGGTGCTGGGGCACGTCTCGCCGGAGACGGTGGAGGTGCGGCGGGAGTTCCGCGAGCTGGGCTTCGACTCCCTGACCGCGGTGGAGTTGCGTAACCGGCTCAATGCCGCGACCGGGTTGCGGTTGCCGGCCACGCTGGTGTTCGACTACCCGACGCCGACGCTGCTGGCGGAGTTCCTGCTGGCCGAGCTGCTCGGTGAGGACGCCGATGTGGTGGTTCCCGCGCCCGTCATGCCCCTGAGTGACGATCCGATCGTGATTGTGGGCATGGCGTGCCGTTATCCGGGCGGGGTCACGTCTCCGGAGGATCTGTGGCGGCTGGTCACCGAGGGCGGGGATGGGATTTCGCCGTTCCCGACGACGCGCGGCTGGGATCTGGGGGCGTTGTACAACCCGGATCGGGAGCGCCGGGGGACCAGCTATGTGCGTGAGGGTGGTTTCCTGCACGAGGCCGGGGAGTTCGATCCGGGGTTCTTCGGCATCTCGCCGCGTGAGGCGCTGGCGATGGATCCGCAGCAGCGGCAGCTGCTGGAGACGTCATGGGAGGCGATCGAGCAGGCCGGGATCGACCCGGTCTCCCTGCGTGGCAGTCGTACCGGCGTGTTCGCCGGCATCTTCTACCACGACTACGGGATGAGCGCCGAGTTCCCGCCGGAGGCGATGGGCTTCGTCGGCACCGGTACGGCGGGCAGCGTCGCGACCGGCCGGATTTCGTACGCGCTGGGGTTGGAGGGTCCGGCGGTGACGGTGGACACCGCCTGCTCCTCCTCGCTGGTGGCGATGCACCTGGCTGCGCAGGCGCTGCGCTCTGGGGAGTGCTCGCTGGCGGTGGCCGGTGGTGTGACGGTGATGGCCACACCGGGTGCGTTCATCGATTTCAGCGCCCAGGGCGGGTTGGCCGGCGACGGCCGGTGCAAGTCCTTCGCTGACGCGGCCGACGGGGTGAGCTGGTCGGAGGGTGTGGGCGTGCTGGTGCTGGAGCGGCTGTCGGACGCGCGCCGCAACGGCCATGAGGTGCTGGCGGTGGTGCGGGGTTCGGCGGTGAACCAGGACGGTGCGTCCAACGGGTTGACCGCGCCGAACGGTCCTTCCCAGCGGCGGGTGATCCGCCAGGCGCTGGCCAGTGCCGGGCTGACCTCCACTGAGGTGGACGCGGTCGAGGGCCACGGCACCGGTACCACGCTGGGTGACCCGATCGAGGCGCAGGCGCTGCTGGCCACCTACGGCCAGGACCGGGACGAGGACCGTCCGCTGCTGCTGGGTTCGATCAAGTCGAACCTCGGCCACACCCAGGCCGCCGCCGGCGTGGCGGGTGTGATCAAGATGGTCATGGCGATGCGTCAGGGGGTGCTGCCCAGGACGTTGCATGTGGACGCGCCGTCGTCGCATGTGGACTGGTCGGTCGGTGCGGTGGAGCTGCTGACCGAGGCCAGGGAGTGGCCGGAGGCCGGTCGTCCGCGTCGGGCGGGTGTGTCGTCGTTCGGGATCAGCGGCACCAACGCGCATGTGATCTTGGAGCAGGGGCCGGAGGCTGCTGAGGCGGAGTCGCGTGGTGAGGACCGGGCGCCGGCCGCGGGTGTGGTGCCGTGGGTGGTGTCGGGCAAGACCGAGGAGGCGTTGCGGGCGCAGGCTCGTCGTCTGGGCGCGCACCTCGACGTGCACGGCGATCTCGACCCGGTGGATGTGGGCTCCTCGCTGGTGGTGTCGCGGTCGGTGTTCGAGCATCGGGCCGTGGTCATCGGAGGCGGTCATGAGGAGCTGCTGGCGGGTCTGGCCGCGGTGGCTTCCGGTGAGCCTGCGGCCGGTGGTGTGGTTGCGGGTGTGGCCGATGTCGTTGGTAGGTCGGTGTGGGTGTTCCCGGGTCAGGGGGCGCAGTGGGTGGGGATGGGTGCTGCGCTGTTGGAGGAGTCGGCGGTGTTCGCGGGGCGGATGGCGGAGTGTGCGGCGGCGTTGGAGCCGTTCGTGGACTGGTCGGGGTGGTCGTTGCTGGATGTGGTGCGTCAGGTGGAGGGGGCGCCGTCTCTGGATCGGGTGGATGTGGTGCAGCCGGTGTCGTTCGCGGTGATGGTGT
>NZ_JBEXGU010000364.1:0-2974 GCF_040607515.1 Streptosporangium sp. NPDC005286
TCGTCGAACGGCTCGTCCCGGCCATTGCCCCCCCCCCCCCCCCGGGTTACCCTGGGGGGCGCCCCCCCCCCCCGGGGCCCCACCACCTCTGGCGGGTGAATGCCGTGGAAGCATGCCGCCGCTTCGCCGCGGGCTACATGCACCCGATGGCCCCGTACGAGCTGACGAGGCCCATGGCACCGGTGGTGCAGACAGATCCGGCGAGGCCGGTGGGCACGGCGGAGTAGACATGTCCGCTGAGACTGGCAGGTGTGATGGCGCAGACGGGTTGGAGAGCGACCATGGCGCCGGTCAGGTCGACGCATCCGCTGGACGGGGGCGTGGCGGGCCCCGCCAGGGTCGTCGCACCTGCCGGGCCTGTCGCGCCCCTGGGTCCTGCCGGACCTCTAGGTCCCGCGGGGCCTTGAGGCCCTGCTGGTCCTGGGCGTCCTGCCGGTCCTGCCAGGGGCGCCGCACCTGCGGGTCCTGCTGGGCCGGTGGCGCCTCTGGGTCCTGCGGGGCCCGTCGGTCCTGTCAGCCCCATCGGGCCTGTCAGTCCCGTCAGTCCTGTCAATCCCATCGGGCCTGTCAGTCCCATCGGGCCTGTCAGTCCCATCGGGCCTGTCAGTCCCATCGGTCCTGTCAATCCCGTCGGTCCTGTCAGTCCCATCGGGCCTGTCAATCCCATCGGGCCCGCGGGTCCTCCTGGCCCCATCGGTCCTGTCAGCCCTGTCAGCCCTGTCAGCCCTGTCGGTCCTGCTGGTCCTGCTGGTCCTGCTGGTCCTCCCGGTCCCATCGGGCCTGTCAATCCCATCGGGCCCGCGGGTCCTCCTGGCCCCATCGGTCCTGTCAGCCCTGTCGGTCCTGCTGGTCCTGCGGGTCCTCCCGGTCCCATCGGGCCTGTCAATCCCATCGGGCCCGCGGGTCCTCCTGGCCCCATCGGTCCTGTCAGCCCTGCCGGTCCTGCTGGTCCTGCGGGTCCTCCCGGTCCCATCGGGCCTGTCAATCCCATCGGGCCCGCGGGTCCTCCTGGCCCCATCGGTCCTGTCAACCCTGCCGGTCCTGCCGGTCCTCCCGGTCCCATCGGTCCTGCTGGTCCTGCTGGTCCCATCGGTCCTGCTGGTCCTGCCGGTCCTGGAGGTCCTGCTGGTCCTGGAGGCCCTGCCGGTCCTGCCGGTCCTGCGAACGCGTTGGTGGAACTGGTAGCAGTGGGGCGCCGCCCAGTAGGCCTGCCGGGGGCGGTCAGATCGATCACCCTGGGCCCGTCGCGCTCGTCGTCGCGCTCATCGTCCCGGTCGCGATCCCTGTCGAAGGCGGGCCTGGCGCCCCGGTCGCAGTCGTTGTCCCGGCCACCGTCACCGTCACCGTCACCGTCACCGTCCCCGCCCCAGCCTCGACCTCGACCCCAGCCGGGACCGCCAGGGCATCCACAGTGACGGCCTCTGCGGCATCCGCAGGAGCGGCACGGGCGAAGAATAGGCTTCTCACCGCTGTGCACGGAATGTTGGAGACGGGCCTTGCCCCCGTTACCTTCGTTACCCCCATTGTCGCCGTGAGGTGCGAACAGAATGCTTGCGTTGTCGGCGGTGGCGCTCGCCGGAACCTGGTTCGACGACATCACGAGGATGCCTGCCATCGCCGCGACGGCCAAAGCGCCGGCACGCTTACCGGAATGGGCTGGCGCCCACTTGCCCCTACGAGGAAGCACGTTATTTCCCCATATCTTTACTAATTCCGAAAATATCCGGATCCGTCGTGCAGCCACGGAAGTGACGACGGAACAGGAGATACCCGAGGCTTATGGGGATAACGCTCCGGCATAGTTCAGGAAGAGCAAATAAGCGGCACTGTGCAGAAAAACCTATGCCTCATCTACGGTTTAGTCAGATTTAGGATGATTGTTCGGGCGTAGTGTTCCATGGGAGCTTTTATGATGTCCGATGAGCGGGAAAAGGTGATGATATCAGGGGGCGGGAGGGTCGGGCGGTCCAATGCTGATGATCAACGATCGGCGTTGCCCGGAAAATGTATTTCCTCATAGTTCGGTGGCATAACCACATGTAACTTCACGCTTTAAACGACAGTGTGTGTCGTACCGGTGTGAACCGGTACGACACACACTTCTTCCCTGCTCCTGGCGTGGGTGACCGCTCCTGCTCGTCGTGCCGTGCCGTCACCGGACGGGTTCCACTTGGCGGCGTATCACCTGTCGCGGCCAGGTGTCAGGGACTACTTGTCGCGGATGATGATCTCCGGGAATGACGGGTCGTTCTGGAGGTCCCTCATCATTCTTTCCGAGCGCGTGAGGCGCTCGCGCCCAGGTCCCTCGCGCCCGGGTCCCTCGTTCTCGTTGAAGTCGTTCCCGCCCCGGCGGCCGCGGTAACGGTCGTAGGGACGGTCCTGGTGGCGGTTCGGCCTTCCCCGCCACCTGTCCGAGGGCCTCTCCTCGCGGTACTGCCGGCGGGAGGGGTTGGGGTTGGGGGAGAGGCGGCCGTCGAGAGTGCTGTCGGCATTCAGCTGTGAGATCGAGCCGAGCGCCTGGACCTGCCCGATGGCGGCGTTGGCCGGTGCCTGGTTCGACGTCATGAGGATGCCGGAGACTGCCGCGATGGCGAGGACGCCCACCCGCCTGCCGGAGATCGGCCCCGGTGTCCGTCCGCTCTTTCGAGGAAGCACGTTATTTCCCCATCTCGTTTCTGGTTCCGAAAACATCTGATATCCCTCACTACCTCATAAGCGGCAGCAGCTAGGAGATACCCCTCGGACAGTGAGATAGCTCATTGAAACGGTTGAGGCAGAGCAAATAAATGGCGCCGTGAAGGCTGATGGGAGTTTATCTATTATTATTTACGGTTTTGTCATAGTTGTTCGTATGTTATGAGAGGCGAGGTTGCTGCGAATTACCGGCCGGTTCCTCGGTGGGAAACCCTGAGGTGGGGGTCAGCACCGCCGGTCAGCGAGACGACCTGCCTGGTATCGCCGGTGACACCGGCGA
>NZ_JBEXGU010000365.1:0-2884 GCF_040607515.1 Streptosporangium sp. NPDC005286
CACCGCCGGAACAGCTGTTCCGGCGGTGCGGACGACGGGACACGAACCCTCCCGGCCGAAGTGGACAGGCGTTCCAGAGCCGACGGGGACGGCTGTGTTCCTCAGGCCGCCGCGGCCTGCTCGGCCGCGGCGGCCACCTGCTTCAGCACGGCGGGCAGCCTCTCGGTGATCTCGCTGTCGTCGACCGGGTGAGTCTCGGCGAAGCGGACGATGGAGCCGGGGATCGAAAGCCTGACGTCGTCGAGGACGGTGCCGCCTGCGATGCCGATGGCCTTGCGTGCCTCGTCCTGGGCCCACACGCCGCCGTACTGGCCGTACGCCGTGCCGACGACCGCCACGGGCTTGCCCACGAAGGTGCCGGAGCCCATGGGACGGGAGTACCAGTCGATCGCGTTCTTCAGGACGGCCGGAATCGTGCCGTTGTACTCGGGCGAGAAGAGGAGGAAGGCATCGGCCCGCCGGCCGGCCTCGCGGAGCTTCAGGGCGGCCTCGGGAACGCTGCCCTCGACGTCGATGTCCTCGTTGTAGAACGGGACGTCGGCGAGACCCTCGCAAATCTCGACCTCGACGCCCTCGGGGGCGAGCTTGACGGCCGCTTCGGCGAGCTGCCGATTGTGCGAGGCGGCCCGGAGGCTGCCGACGAGGGCGAGGATGCGGACGGACATGAAAACTCCCATTGGAGGCAAGAACGGTCATTTATGGACAATCGTCCCGAAAGGAGATGTATCACATAAGCGGACTGCGGTCCACTTGTGGCCGAGCGCGCTATGCTGGGCAGATGACCCGACCCCCCGCCCCCACTCAGGTCGCATCGCCCCCGATGCGGGGGCTGCCTCTGGCGGACGAGCGTCATCAGGAGCGTGCCGACGCGGCACGCAACCGGATGCGCCTGCTTGAGGCCGCGTCCCGGCTGGTGGCGGAGCGAGGCGCGGAACACGTGACGATGGAGGCCGTCGCCGTCGCCGCCTCGGTCGGCAAGGGCACGGTCTTCCGTCGTTTCGGCGACCGAGTGGGTCTGATGCGCGCCCTGCTGGACCACGCGGAGCGCGAGTATCAGGAGACGTTTCTGTCCGGCCCCCCTCCGCTCGGGCCCGGTGCACCGGCGGTGGAGCGGCTTGAGGCGTTTGGTGTCGCGACCCTTCGTCATCTGATGAAGTACACCGACCTGTACCTTGAGGCGGAGCAGTGTTCCAAGCGTCGTTACGCCGTTCCGGCTCGTGCAGTCCGCGTCACGCATGTGGCGGTCCTGCTGCGCGAGGCCGGCGTCACCGGCGACATCGAGCTCCTCGCGGAAGCGCTGCTCGGCTACCTGGACACGGCGCTCATCGACTATCTGCGCAGTGAACGCAACCTGTCCGCGGAGCGCCTCGAGGTGGGCTGGGTGGAATTCGTCGCCCGCGTGACGCGCCGGTAGGCCTTGCCCGAGTGTGGCTTTCGCGAGTGCCGGGCCGGCGGCGGCGAAGTGCCTCCAGTGGCGCCGATCGCGCGTTGATCGCACGGCGGGATCAACAAGCCGCAACAGAGATCAGGCCCTCGAGAACGCCCACGGAGACGGCTGTGCTGCCGGGTGGCCGAAAGCCCTGACTTGTCCGCCGAGCCGGGGCGACTCCGGCAGGGGGTGGGCCGAGTGCGCCGACCGGATGCTGATCTACGACGAGCGACACCTCCGATCGGGTGCTCGGCGGGCATGTCGATCACCGTACCGATCCCGCCGTAACGACCACCCGATCACGAAGAACGGGGCAAGCCGTCGTGCCGGTGGAAGACTGGATCGGGCGCTGGGGAGTGATCAACGAGTGTCGTGAGCCGCATACCTCCAGTTCAGGCCATGTGTGATGAGTTTCGAAGCGGTACGGGCGCTGCGCCGTCGTATGTAAAGCAAGCAATTGCTTGACATTTGCACCACCGCCTTTTAAGGTCGAGATGTCCAGGCTGGCTGGTTATGCCACCCGGCTCTGCTCAGCCTCGCTCTGAGCTCGGACGCTCTCGATCGGCTGGTGAACACGGTGAATCGATCACCGATCTGGAAGTGGCGGGATGGTTGCTGTGACTGTTGAGCACTCTGTGTCAGGTGAGTTGTTCCGTTCGGTGTTCCGGCGCCATCCGGCGGGGGTCACCGTGGTGACGCTCGGGTCACCGAGCGGACCTGTGGGGTTCACCGCGACCTCGGTCGTCTCGGTGTCGATGGACCCGCCGCTGCTGTCGTTCGCGATCGCGCAGACCTCATCGAGCCTGGCGGCGCTCTCCAGGGCCGAGAGCGTGCTCATCCACTGGCCGGAGGCCGGGCAGTCGGACCTGGCGACCCGCTTCGCGCGCAGCGCGCAGGAGCGCTTCAGCGACCCGGAGATGTGGACCGCCCTCTCCTCCGGCGAACCGTTGCTACACGGGGTCGCGACCTGGGTGAGGTGCCTGCTCACCGAGCGCGTCCAGGCCGGCGACCACACGATCGTGATCGGCCGGGTGGTGGAGGCCTGTATGAACGGTGGCGGCGACAACGCCCCGCTGGCCTATCTGGACGGCCGCTACCACGAGCTCGTGCCGATCGGCACCCCCTGATGGACCTCGGGCTCGCGGGAGCGCGTGCGGGCATGGGCATCGGGCGGGCGATCGCCCATGGGCCGGCGGCGGAGGGGGCCGGGTTGCTCCCGGTCGCCCGCCGCGGTGACCTACCGGAACATGTCGCCGGCGACATCGCCGCTGAGACCATCCACATCGACGGTGGCATGCACCGCCACGCCTGATCGCAGACCGTGTCCGGTCCGGTGCACGCGAGCGCCCTCCCGGCTCGGGGCGAATTCCAGGGGTCGTCGCAACACGGTGATCAGCTGCTGGCAGGAGAAGCATAAGCGAGACGCTCGGTTGGAGTACCCCCGCCGAGCGCCGC
>NZ_JBEXGU010000366.1:0-2856 GCF_040607515.1 Streptosporangium sp. NPDC005286
GGTCCAGGGTTGGGGGCCTGCCGGTCCGGGGGCCTGCCGCTTCAGGGGGCCGTAACCGGTCCGGGTTGGGGTCTTGCCGGTCCGGGGTGGGGGGTTCTGCCGCTTCAGGGGGTGTCGTGACCGGTCCGGGGTTGGGGTCCTGCGGGTTCGGGGGTGGGGGGTTCTGCCGCTTCAGGGGGTGTTGTGACCGGTCCGGGGTTGGCGGTCTTACGGTTCAGGGCTGGGCGTCGTGACAGTCCGGGGTCGGGGGTCGGGTTTTGGCTTCCAGGTGGGTCGATTTGGGGGCAGGCGTTCATGTTCTGGCTTTTCCGTTCGCGTGACCTGCTGCCCGCTCTCCCATCGGCCTGCATGATTGTGCCTGCCGCGTGGGTGAGTGTTGTGCGGGATCGCTCATGGGGAGGAGCCGCGAGGAGCGTCTGTGCTGGATGACTGGACCGCCGGTCTTCTGCTGGGGGGCATCGTCCTGCTGGGCGCGTCCGTGCAGCGGTTGGCGGGGATCGGGTTCGCGCTTGTGGCGGTGCCCGCTCTGGTGCTGCTTCTCGGCCCGGCCGAGGGTGTGGTGCTGGCGAACTGCGCGGCCGGTGCCATCAGCGCGATCGGGCTGGTCGGCACCTGGCGGGAGGTCCGCCTGACCGCGATGGTTCCGTTGGTCGCCGCGGCCGCCTGCACCGTGCCGGCCGGGGCCTGGGTGGCCGCCCGGTTGCCCGAACCGATGCTGCTGGTCGGCATGGGGGTGCTGGTGAGCGTGGCCGTACTGCTCGTGATGTGGGGCAGCCGAGTGCCCGCTCTGCGCGGCGCCGGAGGTGCGGTGGCCGCCGGTGCGGCGAGCGGGTTCATGAACTCCTCCGCGGGGGTGGGCGGTCCGGCGGTTTCCCTGTATGCGGTGAACGCGGGCTGGACGGTACGGGAGTTCGTGCCGAACGCGCAGTTCTACGGGGTGGTGGTGAACGCGCTCTCCGTTACGGCCAAGGGCGTGCCGAAGCTCACGGTGCCGCTCTGGCTGCTGGTCGCGGCTGGGATAGCGGCAGGCGCCGTGCTGGGGAAGGCACTCGCGGAACGAGTGCCGGAGCGGCGGGCCCGGGTGCTGGTGCTGCTGCTCGCGCTGGTGGGCGGGTTCACCACGATAGGTAAGGGGCTGTGGAGCCTGTGACCCTTGACCGGCACAGGGCGGCATACGGGGGCAGCCGGCCGGCGACGAGCACCGGCCGTCGCCGAATGGCTGCCGGCAGCCGGTTGTGGGGAGGTCGAGAACCCGGAATGTCGGGATCATCTGGGGAGTGACGTTGCCATCGTGTGGACGGTCTTCTCGAATCTCAGGGCCAGATCGCGGTCCACGGTGAGCCCGACGGACCTGCCCTTCCGGTAGGCGGTGAGCGGGCCGGCCGGCGGACGGTCGATGAGGGCGGCGATCGGGGGTACGGCCCTGGCCACCGGCTGGGCGAACACCGCCGACATCAGCCGGACAAGGCCGCGTACCGGTTGCCGGAAGGGCTTGAACATCCCCGTCGCCACGAACAGCGGGTTGTAGAGCACGTAGCTCGTCCGCTCGCCGGCGTAGGCCATGCCCAGCAACTCGACGGCCCTGGCACCCTGCATGGTCGCCCTGAAAGGCCGATACCCCTCGGTCAGTTGCGGGTCGTCCCAGTGGATCTCTCCCGCGCGGATGCCCCCGACCCCGCACAGATTGACGATCACGGGTGTTCGCGCCTTCTCCAGTGATTCGCGCAGGCCCTCGGCCATGAGCCAGCGGTTGATCACGTACAGGGCGAAGGTGTGCTCGAAGCCCTCCGGTGTCTCGATCCTCGTCGGGTTGTACCTGAAGGCCCCGAGCACCAGCGCGTCGATCACCGGATGCTCGTCACGGAGTTCCCGGATCAGGCCGCGGGTCTGCCTGATGGAACTGAGGTCCGCCTGGACGAAGCGGGCCGCGGGCACCTCCTCCCGCAGGCGCCGTCCGCCTGCCGCGCTGCTGCCCACGGCGATGACCAGGTCGCCCTGCTCGGTGTGGTGCCGGGCGCGGGCCTTGCCGATGCCGTCCGTGCCGCCGGTGATCACGATTGTCCGTCGCATAAGTTGAGGCCTTCCTCAAGTTGAGATTCACCTCAACTTAGCTAGGCTTTCGAGCATGCGCAAGGACGCCCTCCACAACCGCGAGCGCCTCCTGCGGGCGGCCAGGAGCCTCTTCGCCGACCGGGGACTCGACGTGCCGCTCGAAGAGATCGCGCGTACGGCGGGGGTGAGCATCGGAACGCTGTACAACCGCTTCCCCACCCGGGCCGAGCTGGTGGAGGCGGTGTTCGAGGACCGGGTGGCGACGGTCGCGGAGCTGGCCGAGCGGTCGCTCGCGATGGACGACGCCTGGGAGGGGTTCGTCGCGTTCATCGCCGGCGTGTGCGAGCTGCAGGCGGCCGACCTCGGCTACAACGACCTCGCCATACGCGGCGGAACGGCCGACACGGACACGGGCTACGCGTTGATGCAGCAGATCATCGAGCGCGCCCAGGAGTCGGGCGCCCTGCGGGACGACGTCACGCTTGAGGACATGGCGTTCGTGATCTGGGGAGTCGCGGCGACCGTACGCGCGACGTTCCGCGTCGCTCCCGGAGTCTGGCGACGGCACCTCGCCCTGACCCTCGACGGCCTACGCGCCACCGCCGCCCACCCC
This sequence comes from Streptosporangium sp. NPDC005286, assembly GCF_040607515.1. Taxonomy (NCBI): domain Bacteria; kingdom Bacillati; phylum Actinomycetota; class Actinomycetes; order Streptosporangiales; family Streptosporangiaceae; genus Streptosporangium; species Streptosporangium sp. NPDC005286. The sequence continues at coordinate 2,666 of NZ_JBEXGU010000366.1, forward strand.
CTCCCCGCCCCACCCATGACCCCCGCCCAGACACGCACCGCGATGAACAACTGCCCCTGAAAGCCCCCAGCCCGGACCGATTACAACACCCAACCTCGAACCGGTAGGACCCCAACCCTGGACTGGTTACGACACCCCTGAAGCAGCAGAACCCCCCACCCCCGGACCGGCAGGCGCCCCAACCTTGGACT
>NZ_JBEXGU010000367.1:0-2781 GCF_040607515.1 Streptosporangium sp. NPDC005286
GTACCCGAACGGCACGGGTACCGGCCTCGCCCGGGGTCATCGGCGCAGGGGCCGGGAGGTGGGCCTGGTTCCGATGACGACTGTGGCGTCCAACTCGTCGGAACCGGCCACCCTTGGGATCAGCCCGTTGCGGGTGAAGGCCTCGACGGTCCGCGGCGCCTGGCGCTCGCTCGTCTCGACCAGCAGATGGCCGTCCGGTGCCAGCCACAGTGGCGCCGCGGCGGCCAGGCGCCGTACGACGTCAAGGCCGTCCTCGCCACCGTCGAGTGCCACCCGGGGTTCGTGGATGCGGGCCTCCGGGGGCAGCAGCCCGATCGCCTCGGTGGGTACGTAGGGCGCGCTGGCGACCAGGAGGTCGACACGCCCCCGCAGCGTGCCGGGCAGCGGTGCGTAGAGGTCACCCCCGTACACCTGACCGCCGGTGGCGGCGACGTTGCGGCGGGCGCACCGCACCGCGGCGGGGTCGATGTCGACGGCGTGCAACTCGACCCGCTCCAGCGCCGCGACCAGTGCGGCGCCCACCGCGCCCGAGCCGCAGCACAGGTCGACGACGACCTGCGTCCGGACGGGGGCCTGTCGCTCCTGGACGGCGACGGCCTGGTGGATGAGGAACTCGGTGCGCCGCCGGGGTACGAAGACTCCGGGGTCCACGGCTATCCGCAGGCCACAGAACTCCGCCCAGCCGAGGACGTGTTCGAGAGGCAGGCCGGCGACCCGGCGGTCCACCATGGCGGTGAGGTCGGACGGGGTCCGTGCCGTGGAGATGAGCAGGTCCGCCTCGTCCTCGGCGAACACGCAACCGGCGGCCCGGAGCCTGGTGACGATGGCGGACTGGAGGCAAGGGGACAGAGGAAAAGACACGAGAGCCTTTCGGGATGCCGAAGGGTGCTCTCCCGGTCACCTATGCCCGGTGAACCGCACGGTCGTGAGATGAGAGCACCCGACCTGACACAGCGGTAATGGGTCTCACCTCCTCGATAGGTCCATTGCTGGAGACGGCAACACTATCCGAGCCGGAGCGCGGCGCAAACACATTATGTTGAGCCGGAACAGCAAGGGAGCGGATCCCGCCGCCCGCGTGTCGCCCCGGTGACCGATTCCTGCAAGACGCCGGCCCGGCGGCCGGAGCAGGATGAACGCCTGATCCGCGGCCCACGGCCGGAGCCGGGGGCCACCCCTCACCGGCCCGGCCTCCCGCTTCACCGCCATCGCACACCGGGAGAACTCAGGTCAACGACCCCCTCCCGAAGGAGGGGGCTTGAGGTGCAGCGATGTGTCTTGAAGCCCCGCGTTGACCAGCCCGAGTCGATCACCTAGAAGGAGGTGCATTCGATTGACTACGTTTCACGTAGGCCAGCAGACCCACCAGCGGGTGCTTCCTCAGCCCGCTGCTCTGGAATCCACGTCAGCAGACACGCCCGAGGGTGGGCACGAAACGGGACGCGGACACCGCCCCAGCGCGGTAACCGGCGTGGAACATGGGCGAGGGGAGATCGAGCAGGCCGGCACCCGGTCTGTTCGGCGTCACCCCGACGGCGCCACGGCGCCCGAGGGAGCCAACCGTGAGGTTCCCCCGGCCGTGTTCGTCCTGGACAAGCACGGCCGCCCGCTTGACCCGTGCCACCCCGCCCGCGCCCGCCGCCTGCTGGCGGCAGGGCGGGCCGTGGTCCACTGGCATACCCCGTTCGTCATCCGGCTGCGCGACCGCGCCGCCACCGACTCCACACTCCAGGGCGTCGAGGTCGGCATCGACCCCGGCTCCAAACACACCGGCATCGCCGTGTTCACCGAACGCGACGGGAACCGTGCCGGCACCTACAGCATCCAACTCGATCACCGGGGCGGCCGGATCCGCGACAAGCTCAGCGCGCGGGCCGCGCTGCGCCGGGGCCGCCGTTCCCGTAACCTGCGCTACTGCGCCCCCCGTTTCTCCAACCGCACCAAACCGAAGGGGTGGCTCGCCCCATCCCTACGACACCGCGTGGACACGACCATGTCCTGGGTTGGACGCCTGAGGCGCTGGGCGCCCGTTCAGGCCGTCCACGTCGAGCGCGTCGCGTTCGACACGCACGCCATGTCGGCGGGCAAGCCACTCGAAGGGGTGGCGTACCAGCAGGGAACCCTCGCCGGATACGAAGTCCGCGAGTATCTGCTGGCCAGGTGGGGGCGCACGTGCGCGTACTGCGGCAAGCAGGACGTGCCGCTCAACCTCGACCACATCCACCCGCGTTCCCGGGGCGGCTCCGACCGGATCAGCAACCTGACCCTGGCGTGCATCCCGTGCAACCAGACCAAGAACGCCACCCCGATCGAGGAGTTCCTGGCAGGAGAGCCGAAGGTACTCGCCCGCATCATGGCGCGGGCGAAGGCCCCGTTACGGGACGCCGCCGCCGTCAACGCCACCAGGTGGGCGTTGTGGCGGGCGTTGGAAGCCACCGGCCTGCCCGTGGCCACCGGCTCGGGCGGCCGAACGAAGTGGAACCGTACCCGCACCGGCGCGGCGAAGTCGCACACCTTGGACGCGCTGCACGTCGGCCATCTCGACATGGTGACCGGCTGGCCGTCCACGGTCCTGGTGGTGAAGGCGACCGGGCGCGGCACGTACTGCCGGACCCGCACCGACAAGTACGGGTTCCCCCGACTACGGCTGCCCCGAACCAAGACCGTGCGCGGCTTCCAGACCGGTGACCTGGTCCGGGCAAACGTCCCGGCAGGCAAGAAGGCCGGGGTTCACACCGGCCGGGTCGCCGTCCGCACCACCGGAAGCTTCAACATCACCAC
>NZ_JBEXGU010000368.1:0-2755 GCF_040607515.1 Streptosporangium sp. NPDC005286
GTCTGCTCCCACGGATTCCAGAGCGGCGGGCTGAGGAAGCACCCGCCGGTGGGTCTGCGATCTCGTGTTCAACGTAGCCATCAAAACGCACCTCCCTGAGCTGATGACTAGGGCTGGTCAACGCGGGGCTTCAAAGCGCATTACCGCGCCTCAAGCCCCCTCCTTCAGGAGAGGGTCGTTGACGGCGGTGGGTAGCGGTGGATCTCCGCCCGATGCCCCGAGGAGCCGGCGAACTTGGCGTCATCGGTGAGCAGCGGCACCCTCAGCAGTTCGGCGAGGGCCACGTACATGCCGTCATACGCGGTGAGATTGTTCCGCAACTCCAGCACCCGCGACTGCAGAGGCAGCATCGGATGCCGCACGATCTTGAGTTGGGCGTAGCGTTCCAGCATGATCCGGGCCCTTGCCTCGGAGATGCGCACCTCCGGCTTACTGGTGATCACGTGCCCGCGCACCACCGATGCGATCTCCACGTCGATCAAGGCCGGGGCGTGCACCTTACGGGCCAGCCGCTGACGAAGAAGGTCGTCCCCTTTCACGTTGGCCAGCAGACGGAAAACGATCGAGGCGTCCACGACCAGGCTCACCGGCGCCCCTCGCGCAGGGTCTCGTGAACGAAATCGGGGTCGTACGGCACCGGCTCGTCGGCGGCGATCTTGGCCATCACCTCGTCCAGCGTCGGGGTGGTCGCCTCCTCGTTCAGCAGGTCGCGTACGTAGGCCGTCAGCGACTTGCCCTCATGCTCGGCTCGCGCCTTCAGGGTCCGTTCGGTCTCGTCGGGCACGTCCCGGATCTGTATGGTTCCCATGCCAGCACTTTAGCATGCAACTTGCATGCATCTTTGAATGTCGCCGACTTCACGTCAGCTTCGCCTCGGCTGCCCGGGACCTTTGGCAGGAAGGGGAGAACGCCGACTCGATGGAGAGCGTGTCACACCACGGCGTACCCGTACGTGGTGACGAACGGTGCGAGATCGGGAACTCCGAAGCTTTCGCACATCGACTTGAAGATCACGGCCTTTTCCTCGCCGAAGCCCCGGACCTGAGTGGTGTAGGAGGTGGCGGAGACAAATGTCGGGGGATCGGTTTTGCTGTGAAACTTGTCCGCGTACATCACAAGTTCTTCTTCGGCTGATTCCGCCACGTAGTCGGCAGGTGGCAGCGGGAGGCCTTGCCGCCGTATGTCGTGACGGCTGATTCCCACCCCGGTGTGACAGGAGCAGAAGCGGCAGATCTTCTCCGGGAACCCCTCGTCAAGGAGGAGTTCGTAGCCGAGTATCCCGTGACGCACATAGCGTGCGTGATCGAGCTTTCCATCCTGGTCGTACAGCCGGTACACCCCGATGTCATGAAGCAGGCTGCCGGCCCGCACCAGGTCCGCATCGAGATCGGGGTCGGCACGGGGGAGGAGCTGTTCCGCGATTCCACACACGATTTCGCAGTGGGTGTAGACGAGATCGAACGCTTCCCGGGTGGGCGCGTACTTCGCGTGCAGCGCGCGAATCTCTCCATCCGTTGGAATCCGCATGCCGGGAGTTTAACCACCTGTGACGCCGCTGTCCGGCGTCGCGGATCAGCTCAGTGCTCTTCGTCGGCATCGGATTCGGGCTGGTCGCTCTGGCGTGCGCCGCCGCCCTGATCGTCCACCACTGGAGGACGGCTGCTCACCGGCGAGGCGGCACACGCGCCCGCCGTGGCGCTATCGCCGCCGAGCCGGCCTGACGCATAACCGCGTTCCAGGGCTATCCACCCGGGGCGCGCCGCCGGCCCTGGTGGATGCGCGATGCGTGAGGTTCCGGCTGACGACGGCTGTGCCGCGTCGCTCAAGGATGACGCTGTCGTCGTAGGCCGATGACATGAGTCAATACAGCTTCGGGGGATTCCCTTTGGTCTCCACTACTTTTCGGGTCTGGCTCTCCCATTTCCAGATGAGGTCACGCCACTCGGGGGAGTCGAAGTAGTCGTCCACGGGTGTGGAGGTGTCGAACTCCGGCATGTAGCTACCCAGGACGCCTTTTTCCAGTATGCCGTCAGCGATTACACCGCGCTCCCGCAGGATCAGAGAGGGAAGCCCCAGTTGGAAGGCCATGGCCGGCTCGATGTGCGACCAAGGGCTCGTCAGCCATTGGTCGCTGATGATGTAGGGGGAACGGCCCGGTAAGTCGGCCAGATGGTTTCCAACGGCCCGCTCGACGTATGTCCGGCGGAAGGCAATCGTGATCAAGGCGTTTGACTCAAGCATCAAACGGCGGATCGCTTTCAAGGGGGCGTCCATGTCATAATCCGTCACGCCCAGGGTTCGGGGTGCGAAACCGCGGTCGTCGAGATATTCGCAAAGTGCTTCGACGAACGCCTCTTGCCGGGAGTTGCATGGTTTCGGATAACTCAGAAAAATGGATATTTTAAATCTGGACCGGGGGGACGGGGCGGCGGCGCTCACGTCGGCAGCCTACAACAGGCCGAAGTGGCGCTATGTTCAGAAATAGCGAGTGGGGAAGAGTCAAAGCTTGACCATTGGCGCGGAAGATCGTCGCGGGTCATCCGGACCCAGGTCAAATGGCCTGTTTGTCGCGGCCGAGGTCTCCGGGCACGCCGAGGGAAGACGCAACTGATCAGAGGGTTTCCTTGATCTGGGTGATTCCGCACACCACCGGCGTGCGGAAGGGCCAGGGTGCGGAGCGGCTACCGCCTCTACGGCGACGAGGACCGTGGCCGGCTGGAGCTCGTCAGGGTGCTGCGCGAGATCGGCGTCGACC
>NZ_JBEXGU010000369.1:0-2754 GCF_040607515.1 Streptosporangium sp. NPDC005286
TCGTGGGAGGCGGTGGAGCGGGCCGGGATCGAGCCGGGGACGTTGCGGGGTAGCCGTACCGGGGTGTTCACCGGGTTGATGTACAACGACTACGGCCTGGTTCTGGGCAACGCCGCCGGCCGGGTGCACCAGGCCGTCGTCGGCGAGGTGGTCGAAGGGCTCGGCCAGCGCGACGCCGTCGAGGGCTACGACGGCACCGGGACCGCGCCGAGCGTGGCTTCGGGCCGGGTGTCGTACACGCTGGGGTTGGAGGGTCCGGCGGTGACGGTGGACACGGCGTGTTCGTCGTCGCTGGTGGCGGTGCATCTGGCGGCGCAGGCGCTGCGGGCGGGGGATTGTTCGCTGGCGTTGGCGGGTGGGGCGACGGTGATGTCGACTCCGAACACCTTCATCGGGTTCGCCCGGCAGCGCGGTCTGTCGGTGGACGGGCGGTGCAAGGCGTTCTCCGACAGTGCCGATGGGGTGGGCTGGGCCGAGGGTGTCGGGGTGCTGGTGCTGGAGCGGCTGTCGGACGCTCGGCGCAACGGCCATCAGGTCCTGGCTGTGCTGCGCGGGTCGGCGATCAACCAGGACGGGGCGTCCAACGGATTGACCGCACCGAACGGTCCCTCACAGCAGCGGGTGATCCGCCAGGCGCTGGCCGGCGCGGGGTTGTCGCCGTCCGAGGTGGACGCGGTGGAGGCGCACGGCACCGGGACGACGCTGGGTGACCCGATCGAGGCCCAGGCGCTGCTGGCGACGTATGGGCAGGACCGGTCGGAGGACCGGCCGGTGTTGCTGGGGTCGATCAAGTCGAACATCGGTCACACCCAGGCGGCCGCCGGTGTGGCGGGGATCATCAAGATGGTCATGGCGATGCGTGAGGGTGTGGTGCCGCGCACGTTGCACGTGGTCGCGCCGTCCTCGCATGTGGACTGGAGCGAGGGCGCGGTCGAGCTGGTGGCCGAAGCGCGGTCGTGGCCTCGGGTGGAGCGGTCGCGTCGGGCGGCGGTGTCGTCGTTCGGGATCAGCGGTACCAACGCGCACGTGATCATTGAGCAGCCTCCCGGGGTGGAGGACGTCGCGGCGGCCGAGGTTGAGGTCGCCGAGTCCGGGGCCGTGGTGTGGGCGGTGTCGGCGCGCAGTGAGGTGGCGTTGCGGGCGCAGGCGGCCCGGTTGCTGTCGCATGTGGAGGGTTCGCCTGGTCTGGGGTTGGCCGAGGTGGGGGTGTCGCTGGCGACGGCTCGGTCGGCGTTTGAGTATCGGGCGGTGGTGGTGGGTGCTGAGCGTGCGGAGTTGGTGCGGGGTCTGGCGGCGGTGGCCGAGGGGGCGCCGGCCGCCGGTGTGGTGACCGGTTCGGCGCGGGGTGCGGCCAAGGTCGCGTTCCTGTTCACCGGTCAGGGCAGCCAGCGGGTGGGGATGGGCCGGGAGTTGTATGCGCGGTTGCCGGTGTTCGCGACGGCGTTGGATGAGGTGCTCGCCGAGCTGGACCCGTTGCTCGATGGGTCGTTGCGGGAGGTGTTGTTCGCCGAGCCGGGGTCGGTTGAGGCGGGGTTGCTGGATCTGACGGGGTGGGCGCAGCCGGCGTTGTTCGCGGTGGAGACGGCGCTGTTCCGGTTGGTGTCCTCGTGGGGGGTGCGGCCGGATGTGCTGGCCGGTCATTCGATCGGGGAGATCACGGCGGCGCATGTGGCGGGGGTGTTGTCCCTGAAGGATGCGTGTGTGTTGGTGGCGGGTCGGGCGCGGTTGATGCAGGCGTTGCCGCCGGGTGGGGCGATGGTGTCGGTGCGGGCGTCGGAGGAGGAGGTCGCCGCTCTGCTGGCCGGGCGTGAGAGCGAGGTGTCGGTTGCGGCGGTGAACGGCCCGGCTTCGGTGGTGATCGCCGGAGTGGAGGAGCCGGTCCTGGCCATCGCCGCCGAGTTGGAGTCTCGGGGAATCAGGACCAAGCGGTTGCGGGTGTCGCATGCGTTCCACTCGCCGTTGATGGAGCCGATGCTGGAGGACTTCCGCGCCCTGGCCCGGACGTTGTCCTACGGCCCGCCGCAGATCCCGGTGGTGTCCATGGTGACCGGGCAGGCGGCCACCGACGAGCAGTTGTGCTCGCCGGACTACTGGGTGGAGCAGGTGCGTCGGGCCGTCCGCTTCGCCGACGGTGTCCGGACGTTGCACGCTCAGGGTGTGCGGGCGTATCTGGAGCTGGGCCCGGACGGGGTGCTGGCCGCGATGGCGGTCGACACCCTCGCCGTGGAGGCCGAAGCCGGTTCTGGCCCGGACGCGGTGCTGGTGCCGGTGCTGCGCGGGGGCCAGGACGAGCAGAAGACGATCGTGATGGCGCTGGCCGGGTTGCACGTGCATGGGGTGCCGGTGAGCTGGCCGGCCATGCTCCCCGGTGTCCGCCAGGTGGAGCTGCCTACCTACGCCTTCCAGAAGGAGCGGTTCTGGCCGACCGGCCGGCGGGGCGGGGACGCGCGAGGTCTGGGGCTTGAGACGGCGCTCCACCCGTTGCTGGGGGCGGTGGTGGTGTCGCCGGATTCTGGTGGGGTGGTCTTGACCGGGCGGTTGTCTGCGTCGGCCCATCCGTGGATCTGCGATCACGAGGTTCTGGGACGGGTACTGCTGCCCGGGACGGGGTTCGTGGAACTGGTGGTCCGCGCGGGTGACGAGGTCGGCTGCGCGGTGCTGGAGGAGCTGGCGCTGCAGGCACCGCTGGTGCTGCCCGAGACCGGTGGGGTGCGGGTCCAGGTGGTCGTCGACGGCCCCGGTGCGGCGGGCAGG
>NZ_JBEXGU010000370.1:0-2713 GCF_040607515.1 Streptosporangium sp. NPDC005286
CAGGCCGTCACCGCCAAGAACCTGGACTGGAACGGCAACCTGGCCACCGGCGCCTCGACCAGCATCGGCTTCAACGGCAGCTGGTCCGGTACCAATCCCAAGCCGACCTCCTTCACGATCAACGGCGTAGCCTGTGGCGGGACCACCCCCGTCAACCAGCCGCCCACGGTGAAGATCACCGCTCCGGCGGCCGGGGCCACCTTCGCCGCGCCCGCGACGGTCCCGATCACCGCCGACGCGGCCGACAGCGACGGCACCGTCTCCAAGGTCGAGTTCCTCAACGGCAGCACGGTGCTGAGCACCGACACCACCGCGCCGTACGCCTTCAACTGGACGAACGTCGCCGCCGGAAGCTACTCGCTCACCGCGCGGGCGACCGACAACGCGGGGGCGGTCACCACCTCCACCCCGGTGGGGATCACCGTCACCGCCGACTCCGCCGCCGCGGTGCTCGCCACCCCGTCCACGATCGCCGTCCCCGAGGGCGGCACCGCCGACTTCTCGGTCAAGCTCTCCAAGGCCCCGACCTCGAACGTCACCGTGACGACCGCCAGGACGAGCGGTGACACCGACCTGACCGTCTCCTCCGGCGCGTCGCTGACCTTCACCACCGCCAACTGGAACACGGCCCAGACGGTGCGGATCGCCGCCGCCGAGGACGCCGACCAGACCTCCGGCAGTGCGGAGTTCACCTCGACCGCCCCCGGTCACACCTCGGCCAAGGTGACCGCCACCGAGGTGGACAACGACGTCAGCGGTGGCGACAACGAGTACATCAAGCGCTTCGTCGCGATGTACAACAAGCTCAAGGACCCGGCGAACGGCTACTTCTCGCCGGAGGGCGTGCCCTACCACTCCGTCGAGACCTTCATGGTCGAGGCGCCGGACCACGGGCACGAGACCACCTCCGAGGCCTACAGCTACTACCTGTGGCTGGAGGCGGCCTACGGCAAGGTGACCGGCGACTGGAGCAGGTTCAACGCCGCCTGGGCCTCGATGGAGAAGTACATCATCCCGGCCACCGCCGACCAGCCGACCAACTCCTTCTACAACCCGTCCAAGCCCGCCACGTACGCCGGCGAGTGGGACGACATCAAGCAGTACCCCTCCAAGCTGGACAACGGCGTGAGCGTCGGCGTCGACCCGATCGCGAACGAGCTGAAGACCGCCTACGGCACCAGCGACGTCTACGGCATGCACTGGCTGCTGGACGTGGACAACACCTACGGCTTCGGCCGCTGCGGGGACGGCACCACCAGGCCCGCCTACATCAACACCTACCAGCGCGGCCCCGAGGAGTCGGTCTTCGAGACCATTCCGCAGCCGTCCTGCGACACCTTCAAGCACGGCGGCCCGAACGGCTTCCTGGACCTGTTCACCGGGGACAGCAGCTACGCCAAGCAGTGGAAGTACACCAACGCCCCCGACGCGGACGCCCGCGCCGTCCAGGTGGCCTACTGGGCGCACACCTGGGCCACCGAGCAGAACAAGGCGTCGCAGGTCTCGGCCACGGTCGCCAAGGCCGCGAAGATGGGTGACTACCTGCGCTACGCGATGTACGACAAGTACTTCAAGAAGCAGGGCTGCACCAGCACCTCGTGTGCGGCGGGCACCGGCAAGGACAGCGCCTCCTACCTGCTGAGCTGGTACTACGCCTGGGGCGGCGCCAACGACAGCTCCGCCGGCTGGGCCTGGCGGATCGGCTCCAGCCACAACCACTCCGGCTACCAGAACCCGATGGCCGCCTGGGCACTGTCCAGCGTGGACGTGCTCAAGCCCAAGGGCACGACCGCCGTCGCGGACTGGACCACCAGCGCCAAGCGGCAGCTTGAGTTCTACCGCTGGCTCCAGTCGAGCGAGGGCGCGATCGCCGGTGGCGCCACCAACAGCTGGCAGGGTCACTACGCGGCCCCGCCGTCGACACTGCCCACCTTCTACGGCATGGCCTATGACTGGCAGCCGGTCTACCACGACCCGCCGTCCAACCAGTGGTTCGGCTTCCAGGCCTGGACGATGGAGCGGGTCGCGGAGCTCTACTACGCGACCGGCAACGCCGACGCCAAGCTGATCCTCGACAAGTGGGTCAAGTGGGCCACCGACAACACCACCGTCAACGCCGACGGGACCTACCAGATCCCCTCGACCCTGGTGTGGACCGGCCAGCCCGACACCTGGAACGCGAGCAACCCCGGCGGCAACAGCGGGCTGCACGTGAGCATCAGGGACTACACGACGGACGTGGGCGTGGCGGGTTCCTACGCCAAGGTGCTGATGTACTACGCGGCCAAGTCCGGCAACGCCACCGCCAAGAACGTCGCCAAGGGCCTGCTCGACGGCATGTGGAAGAACAACCAGGACGCCAAGGGTGTCTCGGTCCCCGAGACGAAGGCCGACTACCGGCGCCTCAACGACCCGGTCTACGTCCCCGCGGGCTGGAGCGGCAAGATGCCCAACGGCGACGTGATCAACTCCAGCTCGACCTTCCTGTCCATCCGGTCCTTCTACAAGAACGACCCGGACTGGCCGAAGGTGGACGCCTTCCTGAAGGGCACCGGGCCCGCCCCGTCCTTCAACTACCACCGGTTCTGGGCACAGGTGGACGTCGCCGTCGCCCTGGCCGAGTACGGCCGGCTCTTCCCCTGATCCGGCACCTTCCCCGATCCCGATTCCGGCCTTGACCCCGGTTCCCGGTCCGGCTCCCGTCTGAGCCGGA
>NZ_JBEXGU010000371.1:0-2678 GCF_040607515.1 Streptosporangium sp. NPDC005286
GCACCCCGACGAGCACGGATTTTTTTGATAAGGCGACCACCGAGTAGTTCTACTCTCGATATACTCTCTTTCCCTTGACGACGCTCTTCCGATCTGGCTGTCGGGGTAGGGCGTGGCCGTCGTGCGGCCGGGGGCCGCGGCGGGGGGAGGGGAGGCGGGAGGTTCCGCGACGGGAGCCGTTCCGCCGGGGATGCGCAGGCCGCCCTTGGGGCGGATGACCACCATGGTGCGGTCGGCGTCGAAGCCGTCGGTGTCGTCCTCCTCCGCGTCCGGTGCGGCGGGTGTCTCCGAGGCGGGAGGGGGCGGTGCGGGGGCGGGAGCGGCGGGGATGGAGTCCGCGAGGTGCGAGGGGGTGTCCGCCACGGCCCGGAGCATCGCGCCCGCCTGGGCGGCCGTCAGCCGCGCCGTGTGGTCCTTCTCCAGCAGCTGTTCGAGCACCGGGCGCAGTGGCCCCGCCTGGGTCGGCGGGTCGACCTGCTCGCTCATCAGCGCGGCCAGGGTCTCCGCCACCGAGGCCCGCTCGTAGGCCGGGCGGCCCTCGACCGCGAAGTACAGCGTGGCGCCGAGGGACCACAGGTCCGACTCGGGTCCGTTGTGCTCGCCGCGGGCCCGCTCGGGCGCGGTGTATCCGGGAGAGCCGATCACCATGCCGGTCTTGGTGAGGCTCGTGTCGCCCTCGGCCTTGGCGATGCCGAAGTCGGTGAGAACCACCCGGCCGTTCTCGGTGATCAGCACGTTGCCGGGCTTGACGTCGCGGTGCAGCACTCCCTGGGCGTGGGCCGCGCGGAGCGCCCCCAGCAGGTCGGCCCCGATCTCGGCGACCAGGCGGGGCGGGAGTGGCCCCTCCTCCTCGATCACCTGCTCCAGGGAGCGTGCCTGCACGAGTTCCATGATGATCCAGGGGCTGCCGTCCTCGACGATGGCGTCGTGGACCGTGGCCACCGAGGGGTGACTGATGCGGGCGGCCGTGCGACCCTCGCGGATCATCCGTTCCCGAAGTTCGGCGCGTTGCGCCTCGCTGAGGCCGGGTTCCTGACGGATCTCCTTGATCGCGACTTCACGGCCGAGGGAACGGTCACGGGCTTTCCATACTGTGCCCATCGTGCCCCGGCCGAGCGGCGCGATCAGCTCGTAACGGTCCGCGAGCACGCGCATCTGCTGTTCCGGCATGAGAAGAAGATAGCCATTCCACCTTGAGAAGCGCTTTACCCGCGCTTACGGAGTTCCCTCGGCCAGAGAAGACGCGGGAGCATCAACCTTATAAGGGGTGTCATAAAACGGACAAACGGGCGATAGCTCGGCGAAACCTCCGCCGGCTTTCTGTGCACGCCCTCGCCGGGGCGCCGGTGTACCCGAGGCTGGGGCACCGGTGCCGACATCGGTCCGGACGGCGGCGGGGCCGACAGGGGAGACGAGGGCCGCGGCGCCGACGTCGGCGTCGGCACCGAGCCGAACCGGTGCAGCCCGCGGTGCTGGGAGCGACGGCTGAACGGTGGAACCGGGGTCCCGCCGGACCCGCCCACGGGCGGCCTGCCGTCGGGGCGCCTGGCGGGCCTGACATCGGGCCGTGCGGACCTGACGTCGGGCCGGGCCGGAGGCATGGTGAAGGAATCCTCGACCAGCCCGCCGGCCGCCACCCGGGCGAGCATCAGCGAGGCCCGTCCGGTGTCGAGCCGGGAGTTCGGGTCGATCGTGAGGAGGCCCCGCAGCACCGGCGTCAGCGGGCCTGCCCGCTCCATGGGGATCGGCTCGCCACTGGTCAGCGCGGCGAGCGCGGCCGCGGCCGTACGGCGGCCGTGCAGGCCGCGGCCCTCGACGGCGGTGTAGAGGGTCGCGCCGAGTGACCACAGGTCGCCGGACGGGCTGGCCTTGGCGCCCAGCACGCGCTCGGGGGCGATGTATCCGGCCGAGCCCAGCACGATGCCCGCCTGGGTGATCGACACGTCGCCTTCCAGCGCGGCCAGGCCGAAGTCGGTGAGCACCGCCCGGTCGTCGGTCACCAGGACGTTGCTGGGCTTCACGTCGCGGTGGAGGATCCCCTTGGCGTGCACGGCGCGCAGCGCCCCCAGGACCTGACGGCCGATCTCCGCCACCTGGCGTGGCGGCAGCGGGCCGTGGTCCTGCAGGAGCTGCTCCAGCGATCTGGCACGGAGCAGCTCCATCACGATCCAGGGGCGCTCGTCCTCGGTGACGACGTCGAAGACCGTGATGACCGAGGGGTGGGCGACCATCGCGGTCGCCCGTCCCTCACGTTCGGTCCTGGCGCACAGCTCGGCGCGGAGGTCCTCGTCGAGGATCAGGGGGAGGCGGACCTCCTTGACGGCCACCTCGCGGTTGAGCAACTCGTCATGTGCGCGCCAGACAGTGCCCATGCCACCGCGCCCAACCGGTTCTGACAGCCGGTAGCGCGCTGCAAGAAGGTATCCGGGCGGCGCACGCATGTGGTGCAGCTTACCGATTTGCGTAATGAGACCAGTAGAGACCGGGCCGAATCTTCTTGCCAACTTCGGTCAGATTTTCGCGCTCGTAACTGTTGAGAAACGCTGCGTGATATCTGGCAAATTGCCAAGGGGCCACAGCTTCTCCCGATAATCGGGACGTATGTTGCGATACTGCAGGTAATGGCCATGTTTCCGGCATCGTAGGCCGTCGGTGGGCGCCCGAGGTCGAGTTCGTCG
>NZ_JBEXGU010000372.1:0-2648 GCF_040607515.1 Streptosporangium sp. NPDC005286
GAGCGGGAGACGGCGGGCGCGAAGTGGACGGAGAACGATCTCGTCTTCGCCTCCCTGGTCGGCACTCCCCTGGACTCCCACAACGTACGACGGGCATTCCGGAAGATCGTGAAAGACGCCGGGCTGCCCGCGAAGGCCTGGACGCCTCGGGAGATGCGGCACAGCTTCGTCTCGCTGCTGTCCGACTCCGGCGTACCCCTGGAGGACATCGCGCGGCTCGTCGGCCACAGCGGGACGGCGGTCACGGAGGCGGTCTACCGAAAGCAGATCCGCCCGGTTCTGCTCGGCGGCGCGGAGGCGATGGACCGGATCTTCACGTGATGGGAGCGATAGTCACTCAGTTAGTCACTCAGAATGCAGAAAGGGTGTCTCCCTTGCGGGTGACACCCTTGCCGACCAGCGAAAACCTGGTCGGGACGACAGGATTTGAACCTGCGACCCCTTGACCCCCAGTCAAACGCGGCGATGCCGGGGGCGTTCTGGCGGGGCCTGCGGCTCATGGCCTTGGGCGGCACCACCATGGAGGCGGCCGACAGCGCGGCCAACCGTCAGTTCCTCTGAGCAGATGGTGAGACCGACGGCGGCCTTCATCGACGAGGTCTTGGAGGAGGTCGATCCGCCCCGGCGGCTGCGAAGCGTCATCCGGCAAATCAAGCGGAAGCTGATCCGCTACGTCGGCTGGGATCCCAAACGGCCCCGGCCTGTTCAACCCGGCAAGAGTCCTGACCAGGCTGCCCTGCTCGTACGCGCCATAGCCGCTCACCCAGACCCTCAAGTCAACGGCATTGCCGTTAATTGGACAGACTCCCCCAGGCCGGGACGAACGACGTCGGCGCATCGGCGGGGACCTTCCGGCCGCCGGAAACACCGTCAGCTGGTTCGCCAGCCGCTGTACCGCCGCCTGCGGCACCGACCAGATGTCATCCAGGGCCACGGCAACGTGCACGGCTACACAGCCAACTCCAAGCGCGCCGCCGATCCCCGCTTCGACTCAAAACAACAGGCCGGGCCTTGTCGCTGAGCGCAGTCCAGTGCTCCACCGGCTCATCCATGCCTGACGGCGGACACTCCATGATCTATAGATCATCCGTATGTCCTGACATAACTACGTCCTATTGATTTATGGTGAATTCGTCGTTACGTTCTTGTAGAACCTTATCCCCCCAAAACGAGGAGGCGCAATGCGTCTTCTGTCCAGGCTATTCCTGGCAGCCCTGACGTTCTCGCTGGTAGGAGGGCTGGCGATACCCGCAACCAGCCATAGCGTTCCGTTGGTGGACCCCCAAGTGGAGACCCCTGCCCTGTTCGACGACGAGGCGGGCGGCAACGCCAACGGTGATGACCCGGCGATCTGGGTCCACCCGTCCAAGTCCGGCAAGAGCCTGGTGATCGGCACGGCCAAGGAGGGCGGGCTCTTCGTCTACAACCTCGACGGGCAGCAGCTCCAGCACCTCCCCGCGCCCGCGGCCCCGGGGCCTGACGACGAAGTCGGACGGTTCAACAACGTCGACGTCACCTACGGTTTCGGTGGGCGGGATCTCGCGGTCGTCTCCGACCGTGGCCGGGACCAGCTGCGGATCTATGCCATCGCGAACGGCCAGCTCACCGACGTGACCGACCCGGCTGCGCCGTTCGTGTTCAACACCACCCAGGAGCAGGTCAACGACGCCGAGACCTCGTACGGCCTGGCCACCTGGAAGGACTCCACCGGCACCTACGCGCTGGTCAGCCGCCGGCACAGGACCTCGATCGGCCTGGTCAAGCTTCTTCCCAAGCCGAACGGCAAGGTCGGTTATCAGCTCGTCAGGACACTGAACCTGCCCGCGTCGTTCACCCTGCCGAACGGCCAGAGCTGGACCCCCTGCGACGAGCCGGGCCGGGAGCCGCAGGTCGAGGGCATGGTCGTGGACCAGGAGAAGGACGTCCTCTACGCGGCCCAGGAGGACGTCGGCATCTGGCGGATGCGCGCGGACCTCACCGGAACACCTGTGCTGATGGACAAGGTTCGCGAGTACGGCGTGCCCGCCACCTACGACCCGGCAACGGAGGAGTGCACGCCCGGTACGGACCCGGGCTACGGCGGCCAGCGTCTGACAGCGGACGCCGAAGGTCTCACGATCTACTACCGAGAGAATGGCAAGGGCTACCTGCTGGCCTCCAGCCAGGGCGACAACACCTTCGCCGCCTACCGCAGGGAAGGATCCAACGCCTACCTGGGCCAGTTCCAGATCGGATCGCACAACGGCATCGACGGCGTCGAGCACAGCGATGGCTCGACCGTGCTGAACGTCCCGCTGGGCGACTTCGACGAAGGTCTGTTCATCTCACACGACGGCGCCAACACGCCGACCACGCCCGACCGCGAGAACACGAACTTCAAGTTCGCCCACTGGAGTGACATCGCCGACGAACTCGACCTGGACGTGGACACCGACGGCTGGGACCCGCGCGACTGAGCGGCAGGGAAAGCCGTCGGCTACTCGGCGGATTCAAGAGCTCGTTGCAGCATGTAATCGGTTGATCAAGCCGCGAGTACTTTGATCGGACGCTCGGCTGGGATTTCCCAGCCCGGCGGCCCGCGGGGGGGGGCTGAAAACGGTAGTTGGGGATAGCACACGGATGAACACCACAAAAAAAAAAAAACAAAA
>NZ_JBEXGU010000373.1:0-2628 GCF_040607515.1 Streptosporangium sp. NPDC005286
CGGCCGGGCAGCCGGCCCGGGTCAGCGCACCGCCCGCAGGGCGTCGACGATCCCGTAGCCGTAGAAGCCGTTACGCGGACCGCCTCCCTCGCACGTGTGCGTCGCGGTCGCCGTGCCGCCGGTCGGCAGGTGCCTGGTGTAGGTGTGGGCGGCCGGGACGGGGCAGGCCGTCCTGGTCGCGGTGCCCTTGAGCACCATCTCCACGACGGCGGGATGCAGCGTCTTGCCGCCGTGCACCCGGTCGGGCCGGCCGAACCTGGCGACGATCAGCGCGGCCACCCCGGCGGCGCGTGGCGAGGCCATCGAGGTGCCCTGAAGATACTGGTAGTAGGCGCAGACCTGGCCCCGGCAGCTGCGGACCACGCTGGTGACGTTGGGCGTGCCGTCGGGGTTGAGCTGACCGCGTTGCCTGGCCAGCGCCTCGGGGTAGGCCGCCAGCGTCGCCCTGGTGACATCGCGGGTGCCGTCCCCGGTGTCGTAGACGTCACCCCCCGGGGCGGCCACGTCGACGTGACCGTCGCCGTAGTCGGAGTAGTACGCCTTGCGCCCGCTGACCCCGGTCGAGGAGACCGAGATCACGTGCCTGCCCTCGCTGGGCATGGAGACGCAGCTCGGCGGGATCGTGCGCGGGCGGGGCCGCTCGCCGGGGGAGCCGGCGAAGTCGGGACTGGAGCCGTCGGCGAGCTCCTTGGTGTAGTCGGTGGCGCCGTTGCCCGCCGCGGACACCAGGGTCACGCCCCTGTTGTAGGCGTAGGTGAGCGCCCGCTGGGCGGCCTTGATGATCGTGGCCTGCTCCAGCCGCTCGGCCGGGGAGTCCGCCGGGTTGTCGACGCAGTTGAACAGCCACGGGTCGATGTAGTAGCTCATGTTGACCACGTCGACGCCGATGTCGGCGGCGTAGGTCAGCGCGTCGACGCTGGGCTGCAGGAAGAAGAAGCCGGAGTCCTGCCCGGCCCGCAGGTTCACGATCGAGACCTTGGGGGCCACACCCGAGACGCCGAGCCCGTTGACCGGCGAGGCGATCGACGACGCCACGTGCGTGCCGTGGTCGTTCTCGTCGACGTCCGCCGGGTCGTTACAGGAGTGGTCCGGTTCGGCCGCGCACGGGCCGTCGACCTCGTTGCCGTCGGCGTCGACGGGGATGTCGACGGTGAAGTTGCGGCTCAGCTCGCGGTTGAAGTTCGGCGCGATGTCGGGGTGGGAGCCGTCCACTCCGGTGTCGATGACACCGACCAGCACGCCCGGGTCGCCCTGCTGGTGCCGGTAGGAGCCGTCCACCGTCGCGTGGATCTGCTTCATGTCCCACTGCAGCTCCGACAGCGGTTCCGCGGTGGGGGCGGCCCCGCCGAAGGTGGAGGCGGCGGGGGCGCCGTCACCGGCCTTCTCCACCGCCCTGGCCTGAACCGCCGGACGGCCCGTGACTCCCCTGGCGGTCGTGGGCACGCGGCCGATGGACCGGTTGTGGGCGATGTCGTCGATCGCGTCGGCGTCGCGCACCGCCTCGGCGAAGCGGGTGTTCCTCGTCGTGACGGTGGCGATGCCGACCGCGGCGTTCTCCTTGAGGATGCTTCCGCCCGCCGCCCTGATGACCCGCTGGGCGTCGGCGGGACGCGCGCCCTCGGTGTACAGCACGACGTACTCGACCTCCGCGCCCGGTTCGGCGATCACCCGCCGGGCCTGCGCCCGGGGCATCGGCGCGGCTGCCGCGAGGGCGGTGACGGCCACGGCGATGATGACCCGTTTCACATTTACCTCCAATATCGTCAAAAGACCCCCCGCAAATGCGACTTCACCCGCACCGGCAATCCGGGTGCATAGCCATTTGCTGAAATTGATCCAACAAACGCCACAAACCCCACTGCCGCTGCGACCTGCACACATCGGCGAATCATGCCATCACCGAACCCCCACGCGGGGATTCCCGCCCCAAAACCAACGAGGGCATGGAGTTTCACTCCGTGAAACCCATTCAAAAGTGGATGAGGCATCATCGGTGCCGGAATTCGGCGCGGAATCCGATTCGCGACCCGCGTGGCCTTCCATGCGGCCGAGGTCTCCGGCGCAGGCAGACCGCCGGACGAGAACGGCGCCCCCCTCCGCGCTCACTTGGTTTTCGTGACGAGGTTCCGGGACCGGGTGTTCACCGGCGAGCACCTGATGCGGATGGAAGAGATCATGCGGGCGGTGTGCGCCGACTTCGAGGCCGCGTTGGCCGAGTTCAACGGCGCAGACGGCCACGTCTACCTGCTGGTGGACTTCCCACCCAAGATCGCCGTGTCCAAGCCGGTCGACTCCCTGGCCTTCCCCTGGTCTGAAGGCTTGAGCACTGGCCTGCATTCCGGTGGCGACTCTGCGGTGCGGCCCGTCCGGACATCACCGGAACGGGTCGCACCCGCTCGGCGTGACACTCCCTCCGGCACCCGAGCAGGGTCAGCCGGGCGGGCCGACCCGCTCCTGCCTGCCCGGCAGCGAGGTCACGTACGAGATGAGCGCGCAGAGCGGGCCGGAAAGGTCGCCCTCGCCGGCGCGCACCGTGTGCGCCCGGCCGCCGTCCTCGACGGTCAGCTCGTAGTCGAAGCGGTCGGGCTGCCCGCCGGAGGCGCCGGAGCGCTCCGGCGCATCGGACAG
>NZ_JBEXGU010000374.1:0-2621 GCF_040607515.1 Streptosporangium sp. NPDC005286
GGCGAATTCCAGGGGTCGTCGCAACACGGTGATCAGCTGCTGGCAGGAGAAGCATAAGCGAGACGCTCGGTTGGAGTACCCCCGCCGAGCGCCGCTCGCCGTTTAGGAGCTTGAGCAGCAGGCGAACGGTCAGTGGTAGTAGCGAGTCTTCAAAGCTGGTGCTACCGCCACTGGCCGTTCCGGCGTGTGGTTGTGTCGGCCAGTAGCAGCAACGCTTGTTGACGCGTTCGAGCGGCACCGGTGACTTGAAAGATGTCGATGGGATTCGGGCCTGGCACAAACTCCGTGATGCTCTCGCGGAGAGCGGTGATTGGGTGCGTCTTCAAGGTATTGATCACCCGCATGGCGCTGACCAGGAGATCGTTAGGGACATACTTGGGTGTGCCTACTCTGGATACCCGCGTCGACGACTTTATGCAGGCGCCCGTGGCAGCGGCGATGTTCGTCCTTGCCGACCGTCTCGGGCTCAGTGTCGAGCGACTCGCTGAGCCGGCCACCGCGACCGTCTTGGCGAGCACCGCACAGCGCGACCTCAATCCGTGGACCGGGCAGGCGGCGGCGAACCGGGTCCGGGTTCTCGCGCTGGCTCAGCCACTGCGCGATCTAGTCACCGCAGTTGTCACCGATCCGCGTAACGCCTGGTGGTCAGCATCGCTGGACCGCCGCGCCCAGCTGCTCCTCACCGGCCAGGACGACCCACAGCGCGATCCCCTGGACCTGCAAACCCCGCAAGGGCCGAACGATGCCTGGGAGATATACGCGCAAAAGCCCTTGCGAAGCATCGTCACATCCACCGAACTGCCCGTGGCGCGCGATGAGCCGATCCGCTCCGGCGCGCACGCGGAGATATCGTCCGGCATCAGTGACTGGGCACCTGTTTACCCGGTGCGTCAGGTGCGCCTGAGCGTGTCTGCCACGGCCCGCGTCTACGAGGTCGACTCCGCTGCGGACTGGCACCGCCTCGTCCAGCGCTACGGGGATGCGGCGACCCATCCAGGCCTCGACGAGAGTCTCCGCGATGCCGCTGGCATCGACAACGGCCCGGCCCCCACCTGGAGCGCGGTGGCCGACAACTACGACGCGGTCCATCTCACCTTCGCCGGCTTGCTCACCGGCCTCTACGTGCCCCACACCACCGAGGAGTTCAGCACTACCTTGTGGGCTTGGAACTGGGAGAGCACCCACTGGCTGCGGTCAGTGTTCATCAGCGGCACACCACTCGATGAGCTCCCCCAGGCACCCGAAGGTCCCGACTATCACCGCCCGCTGTGAACTGCGGCCTGAAACCGGAGCCGCTGTTTTTGCTCAAGCCCCTCATCGGCAGTTGCCGAGGTGGTCGGAACAGAGCAGCTCTACTTGCTGGCGATGAGCAGCGTAGCGAGACGCTCGGCCGGGGTGTCCCAGTCGAGCGTTTTGCGTGGCCGGGCGTTGAGTTCAGCGGCGACGGTGTCAAGGTGTTCGCGGGTATGGACCGACAGGTCGATGCCCTTGGGAAAGTACTGGCGCAGCAGACCGTTCGTGTTCTCGTTGCTGCCGCGCTGCCACGGACTGGCCGGGTCACAGAAGTAGACGGGCATGCCGGTTGCCATGGAGAACTCGTTATGGGCACCCATCTCGCTGCCCTGGTCCCAGGTCAGCGAGCGCTTGAGATGGGTAGGCAGCGTGGCCATGGTCTCCACCAGGGCGTCACGCATGCGCTCGGCGCTGCGGTCGATGGGCAGGTGGACGAGCATCACGTAGCGCGTGGTGCGCTCGACCAGGGTGCCGATGGCCGAGCCGCTGTTCTTGCCGATGATGCAGTCGCCTTCCCAGTGGCCGGGAACGGCGCGGTCGTCGGCCTCGGCCGGCCGTTCGCTGATCATCACCATGGGTGTGCTGTAGCGGGGCTGGCGTTGCTGGGCCAGGCGGCGGGGCTTGCGTATCGCGCGGCCGGTGCGCAGCGCCCGGGCCAGCTCGCGGCGCAGCTCCCCGCGGCCCTGAACGTAGAGTGCCTGGTAGATGGTCTCGTGGCACACCTGCATCTCCGCCCGCTCGGGAAAGGCCCTGCGCAGGCTCTGGACGATCTGCTCCGGACTCCAGCGTTTGTGCAGGTGGTCCTGAATGTATGCCCGTAGCTCCGGGTTCTGTCCGATCTTGCTCGGCTTGGGGCGCGGCCGGCGCGCGTCGGCGCGGGCCTGGGCGGCGTGCGGCCGGTACTGGCCGTTGGTGGGATGACGGTTGCGGCGAACCTCCCGGCTGATGGTGGACGGCGCACGGCCAAGTTCGCGTGCGATCTCGCGGATCGAGACTTTCTCCCGTACCCGGTCGGCGATGTGGATGCGGTCTTCCTCGCGCAGGTAGCGGGACGGGCCGACCTGGGGCGCCACCTGTCCTCTGACGGGCGGCGCCCCTTTCTTGCCGGCGGTCGGGTTGTAGCCGTTCCGCCACCTTCTTCCCGTACGGGAGTTGATCCCAACGATCTGGCAGGCCGTGTTGTGGCTAAACCCTTGATCCATGAGTCGGAAGTATGCCTCCCGTTCCGTGGCCAACTTCTTGGGCCCCTGCGGGGTCCTGACCTTGCGGATCTCGAAGTCCATCGCACTCCCCGAGCTGGGGTGTTGCGACGACCACTAGAAGGGAAG
>NZ_JBEXGU010000375.1:0-2592 GCF_040607515.1 Streptosporangium sp. NPDC005286
GATGGCCGGTGCAGGTCCTTCTCCGAGTCGGCCGATGGGGTGGGCTGGTCGGAGGGTGTGGGTGTGCTGGTGCTGGAGCGGTTGTCGGACGCGCGGCGCAACGGTCATGAGGTGCTGGCTGTGGTGCGTGGTTCGGCGGTGAACCAGGATGGTGCGTCGAACGGGTTGACGGCGCCGAACGGTCCGTCGCAGCAGCGGGTGATCCGCCAGGCACTGGCCGGGGCGGGACTGTCGGCGTCGGATGTCGATGTGGTCGAGGCACACGGCACCGGAACCCGGTTGGGTGATCCGATCGAGGCGCGGGCTTTGATGTCCACCTACGGGCAGGGCCGCGATGCCGCGGAGCCGTTGCTGCTCGGGTCGATCAAGTCGAACATCGGCCACACCCAGACGGCCGCCGGTGTGGCCGGGATCATCAAGATGGTCATGGCGATGCGCGAGGGTGTGGTGCCGCGCACGTTGCATGTGGACGAGCCGTCCTCGCATGTGGACTGGAGCGAGGGCGCGGTCGAGCTGGTGACCCGGGCACGGTCGTGGCCTCAGGTGGAGCGGTCGCGCCGGGCTGCGGTGTCGTCGTTCGGGATCAGCGGTACCAACGCGCACGTGATCATTGAGCAGCCTCCCGGGGTGGAGAACGTGGCGGGGGCCGGGGCCGACGGCGGGTCTGGTGGAGCGATTTCGTGGGTGGTGTCGGGGCGGAGTGAGGTGGCGTTGCGGGCGCAGGCGGCCCGGTTGCTGTCGTATGTGGAGGGTTCGCCTGGTCTGGGGTTGGCCGAGGTGGGGGTGTCGCTGGCGACGGCTCGGTCGGCGTTTGAGTATCGGGCGGTGGTGGTGGGTGCTGAGCGTGCGGAGTTGGTACGGGGCCTGGCCGCGGTGGCCGAGGGGGCGCCGGCCGCCGGTGTGGTGACCGGTTCGGCGCGGGGTGCGGCCAAGGTCGCGTTCCTGTTCACCGGTCAGGGGAGTCAGCGGGTGGGGATGGGCCGGGAGTTGTATGCGCGGTTCCCGGTGTTCGCGCAGGCGTTGGATGAGGTGATCGCGGAGCTGGATCCGCTGCTGGAGCCGGCCGGGCAGCTGGACGGTGGGTCGGTCGAGCGGGTGGGTCGTTCGCTGCGGGAGGTGTTGTTCGCCGAGCCGGGGTCGGCCGAGGCGGGGTTGCTGGATCGGACGGGGTGGGCGCAGCCGGCGTTGTTCGCGGTGGAGACGGCGCTGTTCCGGCTGGTCTCCTCGTGGGGAGTGCGGCCGGATGTGCTGGCGGGCCATTCGATCGGGGAGATCACCGCGGCGCACGTGGCGGGGGTGTTGTCCCTGAAGGATGCGTGTGTGTTGGTGGCGGGTCGGGCGCGGTTGATGCAGGCGTTGCCGCCGGGTGGGGCGATGGTGTCGGTGCGGGCGTCGGAGGAGGAGGTCGCCGAGCTGCTGGCCGGGCGTGAGAAGGAGGTGTCGGTCGCGGCGGTGAACGGTCCGGCCTCGGTGGTGATCGCCGGGGTGGAGGAGGCGGTGCTGGAGGTCGTCGCCGCTCTGCAGGAGCGGGAGGTCCGGACGAAGCGGTTGCGGGTGTCGCACGCGTTCCACTCGCCGTTGATGGAGCCGATGCTGGAGGACTTCCGCGCCCTGGCCCGGACGTTGTTCTATGGCCCGCCGCAGATCCCGGTGGTGTCCACG
This sequence comes from Streptosporangium sp. NPDC005286, assembly GCF_040607515.1. NCBI lineage: Bacteria > Bacillati > Actinomycetota > Actinomycetes > Streptosporangiales > Streptosporangiaceae > Streptosporangium > Streptosporangium sp. NPDC005286. The sequence continues at coordinate 1,663 of NZ_JBEXGU010000375.1, forward strand.
GTGACCGGGCAGGCGGCCACCGACGAGCAGTTGTGCTCGCCGGACTACTGGGTCGAGCAGGTGCGTCGGGCCGTCCGCTTCTCCGACGGAATCCGGACGCTGCACGCTCAAGGGGTACGGGCCTATCTGGAGCTGGGCCCCGACGGCGTACTGACCGCGATGGCCGATGACACCCTCACCGCGCTCACCGACGCGAACGCGGACATCGGTGCGGTAATGCGGGTGGCTGCGCCTGCGGGTTCGGCGCGCGACGCCGAGGCAGGGCCGGCGGACCTGGACGTGGTGCTGGTACCGGCCCTGCGCGGGGGCCAGGACGAGCAGGCGACGATCATGATGGCGCTGGCCGCCCTGCACGTGCGTAAGGTGCCGGTGAGCTGGCCGGCCGTGCTCCCCGGCGCTCACCGGGTGGAGCTGCCGACGTACGCCTTCCAGCGTGAGCGGTTCTGGCCCGACGGCGCCGGCTCGCAGGTGGGAGACGTGACGGCGGCGGGACTCGCGGCCGCGAGCCACCCGCTGCTGGGAGCCGCGGTGAGGGTGGCCGGTTCGGACGGGGTGTTGCTGACCGGTCGTATCTCGCTGGGGTCGCATCCGTGGCTGGCCGATCACGTGGTGGGCGGGATGGTGATCTTCCCGGGTACCGGGTTCCTGGAGTTGGTGGTGCGGGCGGGTGATGAGGTCGGTTGTGATCTGGTCGAGGAGCTGACCTTGACCGCGCCGCTGGTGCTCGGCGAGCGGGATGCGGTGGCGGTGCAGGTGTGGGTGCGGACACCGGATGAGTCGGGCCGATGTGAGGTGAGCATTCACGCCCGGTCGGCGGAGGCTGGGGATGAGGAACCCTGGGTGCGGCATGCGATCGGTGTGCTGGTGGCCGGTGGCCAGGCCGGGGAGCGGTTCGATACGGCGGTGTGGCCGCCGCGGGGTGCGTCGGTG
>NZ_JBEXGU010000376.1:0-2380 GCF_040607515.1 Streptosporangium sp. NPDC005286
ATCGCTCCGGCGTAGGTGGTGGCCTCCCAGATGACCAGGTCGGGCCGCCAGTGCCGGGCGAAGTCCACCAGATCGGCGACCATCGGAAAGTTGTCCGGTTTGTGCCAGCGATACAGGAGACTTGCGTAGCCGTCCTGCATCGCCTGCCAGTCGAGGGCCGCGGGGTCCGTCACCGCCGCGTCATAGGGTGCGGGCAGCCCGGCCCGTTCAGCCTCGGCCTGCTCGGCGTGCGCCTCGACTATCCGCCAGGTGGTGTGGTTCCGGCCGACCGGCGCCGCGGTGAGGCCCGCCTGGGTGACCGCGTCGGCGAAGGAGGGCTGGCTGGCGACGCGGACCTCGTGACCGGCGGTGCGCAGCGCCCAGGCCAGCGGCACCATCGTCTGGAAGATGGTCTTGCTCTGGTAGGTGGCCAGCAGGACGCGCATCGTGTCGTTTCTCCTCAGCGGTGTTCGGCAGGTCGTCCCGGCACCGCGCACCGCCCGGTCAGTGCGTGGAAACGCGCCGGAACCAGCGCACGGTAATACGCGGAAGTAGCACCCAGGAATTCAATGCTAAATATGTCGACGGGCTGAGCCGGCCCCGCTGGGCAGCGTAGCCGATGGGGAAGTACGTCGCCCATATCCAGGTCAGCGTGATCCTTCCGGTCCGGGCTCCGGCGGTAATTCGTGCAGGTCTCATGATTGCCTGCGGAAATGCGGGCGATCCGGCGGGCCGCCTTTTCTCGGCACAGCCCGGTACGGATGGTGGGGTATGGCCTGTCCCGCTGGCGGGACGGCTCCCCAAATCCCGGCTCTCGGCCCCGGGGTTTCCTCGTGACCGGGACGCTGATTTTCCAGAAGAGGGTCTGTAGAATGCCCGATACGATCTAGTTTATCTCGGGCATGGCTGCGGAGTCGCGCCGTGGAGCTTTAGCCGTGCCGGTCGCTCATGTTCTGCTCCGCCGAGAGCTGCGCCGATCTGAAATGCGGTGATAGAAAGATGTACAGGGATCGCTACGTTGAGATCTATGACCTGCTCATGCGTAACCGAAAGAAGGGTTACGCCGACCAGTCGGCAGAGGTGGCACGGATAGTACGTCGGCGAAATCCGTTTGCTTCGTCCTTGCTCGATGTGGCCTGTGGGACCGGTCTGCATTTGCAGTTCTTCGTGAAACTGTTCGATCGAACCGTGGGGCTGGACGTCTCGGCGGACATGCTGAGATTCAGCCAAGCGAAGATTCCGGGGATTGAGGTGCGATGCGCGGATATGCGGGAATTCAAGCTGGGAGAGCTGTTCGACGCGATCACATGTATGTTCGCGATTCCGCACCTGCAGTCGGTGGCCGAGCTCGAAACGACGATCGAGTGTTTCGTGCGTCACCTGGCGCCGGGAGGGGTCGTGATCATCGAGCCGTGGTTCAGCCCGGATGAGTTCATTCCCGGACACGCGGCCACCGATCTCATCAAGGACGACTCAAGGACGATTTTCCGGGCCTCCCATTCCGTCCGTCACCCCGGCGACGGTAACCGGATTCAGATGGTGGTGCACTCTGTCGAGGTCGACCCCGCCTCCGGAATTCACCATTCCACCGATACGCTCCTCATGACGCTGTTCACCCGAGAGCAGTACGAAACGGCCTTTGCGAAGGCCGGCTGCGATGCCGAATACCTGCGGGACGACCGTTTCGAACGGGGCCTGTGGGTCGCCCGGCGTGCTGCTTCCGGAGGGAAGGACGCGCGGGTGGACGATTGACCGTGGGGCCGGCCAGGAGCCCGGCAGCGTCCCCGGGCGGGACGCACCCCGGTCACCTCCCCTCAGCGGTGTTTGGCGGTGAGTTCTTCCAGCTGCGGGACGAGCTGGTTGGGGGTGGGCAGCGCGTGGATCTCGTCGCGCAGGTCGGCGGCGCACCGGTGGAAGGCCGGCTCGTTCAGCAGGCGCAGCAGGTTGTCGCGGACGGCCTGGCCGGTGACCTGGCTGGTGTGGATCTCCAGTCCGGCGCCGTGTTCGGCGAGCTTGCGGGCCAGGATCGGCTGGTCGTAGTGGTAGTGCAGGGACAGGTGGGGGACCGGGTGCAGGGCGGTGGTGGCCAGGGTGGCGGCGCCGGCGTGGTGGATGACGGCCGAGCAGGTGGGGACCATGGCCTGCCAGGGCACGTAGGGGACCAGGCGGGCGTTGCCGGGGACGCGGGCGAGCTTTCTCTGTTCGGATTCGGCGACGGTGGCGACGAGTTCGATGTCGAGGTCGGCCAGCGCGTCGAGGATGTCCTGCATGTCGACGTTGTAGCCGTTGTAGACCTCGGTCGCGTCCAGGCCCATGGTGAGGCCGACGCGTGGTCGCCGGGGTGGGGTGCGCAGCCAGTCGGGCACGACGGCGGGGCCGCCGTAGGGGACGTAGCGCATGC
>NZ_JBEXGU010000377.1:0-2373 GCF_040607515.1 Streptosporangium sp. NPDC005286
CGGCCAGCCGCCCGCGTCTTCCAGGGGCTGGGGCAGGTCCCAGTGGTAGAGCGTCACCCACGGGTCGACGCCCCGGGAGAGGAGCTCGTCGACCAGGCGGCTGTAGAAGTCGATGCCCTTGAGGTTGACGGGGCCGTGTCCCTCGGGCTGGATCCGGGGCCAGGAGATGGAGAACCGGTACGCGCCGAGGCCGAGTTCGGCCATCAGCCGCACGTCGTCCCGGTAGCGGTTGTAGTGGTCGATGGCGACGTCGGCGTGCTCGCCGTTCACCACCCGGCCCGGCTGCTTGACAAAGGTGTCCCAGATGGAGACGCCGCGGCCATCCTCCGAGACGGCGCCTTCGATCTGGTATGCGGAGGTGGCCGCGCCCCAGACGAAACCTGTCGGGAACACCAGATCCGGGGTCTGAATCTGCGTCTCTTGCGTGGTCACGCTTTAACCGCACCTTCCATGAGTCCGCCGACGATCTGACGGCCGAACGCGATGAAAACGATGAACAGGGGGAGGACCGATGCCGCGGTGCCGGTGAACAGCATCACGTAGTCGGTGCCGTGGGCCTGGTTGAGCGCGGCGATCGACGTCTGAACTACCGGGTTGTCCGGGTTCAGCACGATCAACGGCCACATGAACTCGTTCCAGGTCTGCATGAAGACCAGCAGTGCCAGCACTGCCATTCCCGGCCGTAGCGCCGGCAGGATGACGTTCGCGTAGATGCGCATGGTGGAGGCGCCGTCGACGCGGGCCGCCTCGACCAGTTCGTCCGGCACCGCCTGGGTGGCGTACTGGGTCATCATGAAGACCCCGAAGCCGTTGAGCAGGAAGGGCAGGATCACCGCCTTCAGCTGGCCGGTCCAGCCGAGCGTGACCATGAGCTCGTACAGCGGCACGATGCCCATCTGCTGGAGCGGGACCATCATCGTCACCAGGATCAGGCCCAGCAGGATCTTGCCGCCCCGGAAGCGCAGCTTGGCGAAGGCGAAGCCGGCCAGGGTGGAGATGAGCACCACCGAGAAGGTCACGGTGACCGAGACGATGGCCGAGTTCACCAGGCCGGTCATGAAATAGGCGTCCTCGGTGGACAGGAGCCGTGAGATGTTCTCGCCGAGGTGGCCGCCCGGGAGCAGCGGCGGTGGTACGTCGATGGCCTCCTCGTTGGTCCGGGTGGCCATGATGAACATGTAGTAGATGGGGAACGCCGACAGCACGAGCGCGAAGGCCAGCACGACCTTCGTCAGCGGGCCGGCGTCCCAGATGCGGTTCCGTGCGGCCGACGGGCCGGAAGGCCGTCGTGAATGCGCCGGGGGCCGCCTGGACTGGATGGCCGTCACTTGGAACCCCCGATGCGGCGGGTGAAGGAGTAGTTGATGAGCGTCCCGACCAGGATCAGCGCGAACAGCATCCACGCGGCGGCCGAGGCGTAGCCGAAGTCGAAGTCGCGGAACGCCTCCTTGACGATGAACATGGCCACGGTCTGGTATTGGCCGGTGGTGCCGCCGGCCATCGTCGGGTTGCCTTCGAACATGACCGGCTCGGTGAACAGCGTCAGGCCGCCGATGGTGGAGATGAACACCACGAAGACGATCGTCGGGCGCAGCATCGGGATGGTGATCTGCCAGAACTGCCGCCTGGCCGTGGCACCGTCGATGGCGGCGGCCTCGTAGAGATCCTTGGGGATGGTCTGCATGGCGGCCAGCAGGATGATGGCGTTGTAGCCGGTCCAGCGCCAGTCGATCATGGTGGAGATCGCGATCCACGCGGACCACTTCTCGTTCTGCCAGTTGATCGCGTCGGTTCCGAAGAGGCCCAGGAACCAGTTGATCATGCCGTAGTCACGCCCGTACAGCTGGGTGAAGACGACGGCGACGGCGACGACGGAGGTGATCAGCGGCAGCAGCACGCCGAGGCGGAAGAAGAGCCGTCCCCGGATGCGCTTGTTGAGCGCGTTGGCCAGCACGAGGGCGAGGAGGAGCTGCGGGATCGTCGACATGACGAACATGCCGAGAGTGTTGATCACCGCGTTCCAGAAGGCCTCGTCGGTGATCAGCTCGATGTAGTTCTCGAGGCCGACGAAGGACTTGTCCCCGGCGAGCTCCCAGTCGTGCAGCGAGACCCAGAGGGTGTAGCCGAGCGGGAAGATGCCGAAGATCGCGAAGAGGAGGAAGTACGGGGAGACGAGGAAGTAGGGGGTCGCCCGGAGGTCGAACCGGGCCCATCCACCGCCTCGCTGCGGTCCGCCTGCCCCCGCCGACCGGCGGGGGCCGGGCTGTGGAGGGGCGGCAGGGGAGTCGACGTGCAGTGTCATCAACGGAGCCTTTCAGCGGGGGCATGCGCCCTGGTCGTCGCGGACGCGGGGCCCGCCCACCTCGCGGCGGC
>NZ_JBEXGU010000378.1:0-2356 GCF_040607515.1 Streptosporangium sp. NPDC005286
TACTGCACCGGGGACGGTGTGGGAGAGTAGGTCGCCGCCGGACAATCTTTTATGAGGGCCCTCACCTTTCGGTGGGGGCCTTCGTGCTTTCCGGGAAGGGTTCCGAACGGGAGGCCGGCCTGGGGCCCTCGCCGGCTCTCATACCCTGGAATCTGAAATGGCTGAGGGGATCCAGCGGCCCTGCGGAGGCTCCCGGGTTCAGGGACGGAGTTCCAAGACGTGCCTCGGAACCGGAGGCTGAGAGAGCCGCCGTACGCCTACGGAAAACCAGAAGCCCCGGCCGATGAGGACCGGGGCTTCTCGCGTTGGAGCGCCGCTCGTCAGGGCGTGATGAAGAGGGCGTCGCCCACGGTCCGCTCCGCGCCGTCCGAGGGCCGGTTGACGGGCTTGTGGCCGACGACCATCACGCTGGAGCCACCACCGTCGAAGTTGATGGCCTGCTTGGCGCCCAGCCACCGCATCAGCTGAGCAGCCTCCACCATCGAGGCGCCCACGGAGATACCCGGGTTGCGCCCGTCGACCGTGGCCAGGATCAGCCCGCCCGACTTGTTGACACCGACCATCGTGCGCGGGTGGCGCCGGAGCATCATGTTGACCGAGGCGTGTCCGTCGGCCGCCGCGGTGATGCGCACCCGGCCGTTCCTGACCAGCCCGACCCCGCCGCCCATGATGTATGTATCAGGGGTGAGCGGTATCGCCCGCTGCGTCCGCAGGTCGATGACCTTGGTGTCCAGTTTCATCCAGGTGCCCTGCGTGTGTTCCTGGAGCCAGACGGCCGCCAGGCCGGTGCCGTGAAGCACGTAGGTGCCCCGGGCGACGATGCCGCCGGCCTGGCGGACCTTGACGACCTGGCCCTGGGCGTCGATGACGGCCTCGATGCCGCCGTCGGTGGCCGTCTTGCTGCCGAATTCCTCGGTGTAGAGGACGAGCTCGTCGCTTCCGGCGGCCCGGTTGATGCCGTTGACCTCGGCCTTCGTGCCGTCCGAGGAGATCGCGGTGACCTGGGTTCGCAACTCGGTGATCCGGGCCTTACGGCCCTGGGTGATGACGAGGCCGCTGCGGCCTGGCACGGCCTCGCTGAGCAGCCTGCCGCCCACCACGGAGACACCGACCGGGTCGCCCTGAAGGGCCTTGGCGGTGTGGATGTTGAAGAAGCCGCCGTTGACCCCGGCGATGGCGCCGGTCAGTTTCGACATCGAGCTGGTGGTCTCGCGCTTGGCCACGCTCTTGCCGACGCTCGTCTTGAAGGATCCTTTGAACACCTTCGGGTCGACCATCAGCACGCTCATGTTCCAGGGGCCGGTGGTCTCGGTGCCGTCGTCGCCGAGATAGTCGGTCTTGGCCCGGATGCCCTGCTCCTTGAGTTCCTTCACGACCTTGTCGGCCTCGGCTCGCTTGCCGAATGACCACAGGCCGATCCTGACCATGTATCGCTCCACAGCCGGGGCGTCCGCTGCGGCGGGCTGCACGATCCGCAGGATGCTGGGAGTGAACCCCGCCGCCTCCACGGCCTCGGCGACCGTCTGAGCGGCGTCCAGGCGGCCGTCGTCGTGGCCGTTGGGCATGAGGGCGGAGACTGTCCAGCCCTGTGTGGACTTGCCGTGCTTCACGCTGAAAAGATCAATGCCCGGTGCCACACTCTGCTGGTTTTTCACCGTGGCCATGCTCATACCCAGTGGGAACGCGGAGGAGGGAAACCCCGAACTCGCCTGCTCGGCCTCAGCGGGAATCGCTGTGGCGGTGAGCGCTAGGGCCGTGAATCCGGCGACAAGGCGTCGCGACATGTATATCTCTCCCCGTTGGTTTCAGAGTTCGTGCACCATCGTGCCGAGATCTACGGGGCGAGGGGAGCGAAACACGCGAAACATCCCAAGAAAGTGTTGCTGCTCACGCAGGGTCATGTCACCCGCGGGAGAATTCACATGCCCGCGACGGTCCCGACCGGGTCAACGGTCCTGGTCAATAAGGATTAGTCCCTGGCCGTTTCGTTGCGACAGCGAGAATGCGACGCTACGGTGCAGTAGGCCGCATTTCCTCAGATCAAGCGGCACATCTTTCCGAGAGGCAGCCGTCATGGGGCTGAGCATTCTCATCGTGATCATCGCAAGCGTGATCCTCGGTGTCATCCTCGGGGCGATCCTGACGCGTCCGCGCCGCTGGGATCTCCACATCTGCGTGGATGACCCCGTTCACATGGATGCCGCATCCGACAGACACGGTTAGTGCAGTTCGCGTACGAAGTCGGTTCAGGAAGACCCGGAAAAGTCCGCAGGAGTTACCGCGGGACGGATCGCCGCATTCGGTCGTCGGGGAAAGCGGTGATCGGGGTAAACGGACGGTCGTGGGTCGTACGGAA
>NZ_JBEXGU010000379.1:0-2312 GCF_040607515.1 Streptosporangium sp. NPDC005286
GCGGGCGGGACGGCTCTACAGTTATCCATGGGTTGCACCTCCAGTGTGCGGCCAAGGGACCCGTACGGCGTGTCCGCGCCTGCGGGTCCCGCTTTTTCACGGTCCTCCCATGACATCGCCCATACACGTGCCCGCACAGGAGGCGATAGGGGAGACTGGGGGAGACGGCAGGTCTCCCATGTCTCCCCCAGGGCGCGGTGATGGACGAGATTCCGGGTTGGGCGTTGAGGTTGCGAGCCGAGCGACGCGAGCGGCTGTGGTCGCAACGGCAGATGGCACGAGCACTCACCGAGGCGGCCGATGAGAGCACCCGCGCTCACCTGCCGACCCGCGAATCCCTGATCCGCATGATCAAGGACTGGGAAAAGGGCAAGCACCAGCCCAAGGACCCCTACCGGGTGCTGTACTGCCGGGCGTTCGATCTCCCCGAGGCCGAGCTGTTCGACCTGGCGAACAAGGCAGCCCGCAGGTCACCGGCCCAGGTACTCGCCGCGATCATGCCCGAAGGTGATCCACTGTCCCGCCTTCCCGCCGGGACAGGGCGAAGGGTCGGGATGGGTACCGTGCGGGATCTGTCGGCACGGGTTCACGGTCTGCGGCTCGCCGATGACGTCATCGCCGGAAGCGACCTGATCCGGCCCGCCTTCCGCGAGCTTGACGCGGCGGTACGCCTCTACCGGTGTGGCACCCACACCGAGGAGGCAGGTCGGGCGCTGCTGGTCAACATCGGCGAGCTGGCACAGATCGTCGGATGGATCGCCAGCGACGCGGGCCAGCACGACCAAGCCGCCCAGACCTACCAACTGGGCATCAGCGCCGCCCGCGAAGCCGGAGACGGCTCCCTGGAGGCCAACCTCATCGGCTCCCTGGCCTACCAGATCGCCAACGTCGGCGACGCGCAGGAAAGCGTGGCACTCACACGCGCCGCACTGGGCACGGCCGGACGGCACGCCTCACCGCGTATCCGCGCACTGACCTGGGACCGTCTCGCCTGGGCACATGCCCGCGCCGGAGAGGCCCAGCCCGCCATCAGGGCACTGGGCGAAGCGAGCGCCGCCCTGGCGAGCACGGCAGGAGCCGAAGAACCGTCATACCTGTACTGGGTCAGCCCCGACGAACTCCAGATCATGGAAGCCCGCGCCTACACCGAGCTACGCCGCCCCCTGCGCGCCGTTCCTCTGCTCAGCGAGGTGCTGACGCGCTACGACGCCACCCACGTCCGAGAACTCGCGCTGTACCTGTCGTGGCTCGCCGTCGCTCTCGCCGACGCGAACGAGCCGGAGGAGGCGGCGTACACGGCGTCGCGGATGCTGGACATGTCCGCCGACCTCACCAGCGACCGCACCACCCAGCGCGCCCGCGTGGTCTTGGCACGTCTCAAGCCCTACGCCGACGTCCCCGAGGTACGAGAGCTGCTGACCCGCTACCCCATGAGCGCCTGAACCCGCTAGAAGGCCAGTCTCCGTATGGGGACCTGCCGATCAGTCCTCCAGGGGTTCTGCGCCAAGGAATCGCAGCTCCAACATCTCTGGAGAGAAGGGAAGAGCGGTGATCCTGCTCGCCAAGGCGAACGAGCGCTCTATCGGGAAGTCGATGTGCGAGTCGTCGATGTCGATGTCGTACTCGGGGTCCAGGCCGACTTCGCGCATCTCCTTGATGAAGCGGTCCGGATCGTTGCCTGACCGCGCGTCCGGAAGCATCGGGTCGAACCAGACGACCGGCTGCCCGTCGACGATGTAGGCGAAAGTGTCCGAGGCATAGTCATGACGGCAGACCGACACGACCTCGGTTCCCCGCGAGACCCGAGCCATGATCTCGGAGTCGACGGCGATCTTCCATCCTCCTGGTTCGATGACCAGGGTCCAGTCACCGACCTTCACGGCGCCGATGTAACCAGCCGCGTCGTCCATCATGCTCTCCACCGAGCGCTCGCCCAACTCGTCGGACGTGACCTCCTCCATGGTGCTCTCGTCTACGCCGAACCGGCGGAGGATTTCCTCCGGGGAGAGATCCCGAACGAAGGACACGCAGTAGATTTCACCCAGTGCTTCGTGTTCGGAGAGCCAGGGGAATTCTTCGGGGGTCTCTGTCATCGCCACTCCTTTGATCAAGTGAGCGGCATGATCGCAGTAGTCCCCGACAAAAAGGTTCGCCCCCGGCCAGCGAAGGAACGCCGAGTGATGTCCCTGAGTGACCAACTGAGTGACAACGACCCCGGACAAGGCTGGACGTCGGTGGATCACCATGGACCGTATGCGCAGGTGGGGGCGGGTATCAGGCATGGTCCCGCCCCCTTCCGGTTTGCCTGGGGG
>NZ_JBEXGU010000380.1:0-2234 GCF_040607515.1 Streptosporangium sp. NPDC005286
GCGGCGTTCGTGGTGTTCTCTTCGCTGGCCGGGGTGATGGGCTCGGCTGGGCAGGGCAACTATGCGGCTGCGAACGCGTTCTTGGATGGGCTGGCTCAGTTGCGCCGGGCCGAGGGGTTGCCCGCGCTGTCGCTGGCGTGGGGTGCCTGGGCTCAGGACAGCGGGATGACCGGCACGCTGAGTGATGCCGATATGCGGCGGATTGCCCGGACGGGCATGCCGCCGCTGTCGGTGGAGCAGGGTCTGGCGTTGTTCGAGGCCGCTGTCGCGCTTGAGCATGCGGTGCTGGTTCCGGTCCGGCTGGATCTGCCGTCGATGCGCGGTTATGGCGAGGTGCCGGCACTGTTGCGGGGTCTGGTGCGGGGCGGTCGCCGGTCGGCGGCGTCCGGTTCGGTGGTGGCCGCGACGTTGCTGCAGCGGCTGGCTCCGCTGGGCCTGGCCGAGCGTGTCGAGGTCCTGGTGGATCTGGTGCGTACCGGGGTGGCCATGGTCTTGGGGCATGCCTCGCCGGAGACGGTGGAGGTGCGGCGGGAGTTTCGTGAGCTGGGCTTCGATTCCCTGACCGCGGTGGAGTTGCGTAACCGGCTGAACGGGGTGACCGGGTTGCGGTTGCCGTCCACGCTGGTGTTCGACTACCCGACGCCGGTGGTGCTGGCGGAGTTCCTGCTGGCCGAGCTGTTCGGTGAGGACGCCGACGTGGTCATCCCCGCGTCGGTGGCACCGGTAACGAATGATCCGATCGTGATCGTGGGCATGGCGTGCCGTTATCCGGGTGGGGTCACCTCGCCGGAGGATCTGTGGCGACTGGTCAGTGAGGGCGGAGATGCGATCTCTCCCTTCCCGACGACGCGTGGCTGGAGTCATGGTGCCCTTGAGGGGGGCGTCGACTACGTGGAAGCGGGTGGCTTCCTGCACGAGGCGGGGGAGTTCGATCCGGGGTTCTTCGGGATCTCGCCGCGTGAGGCGCTGGCGATGGATCCGCAGCAGCGGTTGCTGCTGGAGACGTCGTGGGAGGCGATCGAGCGGGCGGGCATGGACCCGGTCTCCTTGCGGGGCAGTCACACGGGTGTGTTCGCCGGGCTGATGTATCACGACTACGGGATGAGCGCCGACCTCCCACCGGAGGCGATGGGCTTCATCAGCACCGGTACGGCGGGCAGCGTCGCGACCGGCCGGGTCTCGTACGCGCTGGGGTTGGAGGGTCCGGCGGTGACGGTGGACACCGCCTGCTCCTCCTCGCTGGTGGCGACACATATGGCGGCGCAGGCGCTGCGGTCGGGTGAGTGCAGCCTGGCGTTGGCCGGTGGTGTGACCGTGATGGCCACCCCGGGGGCGTTCATCGGTTTCAGTGCGCAGGGCGGGTTGGCCGGCGACGGCCGGTGCAAGTCCTACTCCGACGCGGCCGATGGGGTGAGCTGGTCCGAGGGTGTGGGCGTGCTGGTGCTGGAGCGGCTGTCGGACGCTCGGCGTAACGGGCATCGGGTGCTGGCGGTGGTGCGGGGTTCGGCGGTCAATCAGGACGGTGCGTCGAACGGGTTGACCGCGCCGAACGGTCCGTCGCAGCGGCGGGTGATTCGTCAGGCGCTGGCCGTCGCGGGCTTGAACCCCACCGAGGTGGACACGGTCGAGGGCCACGGCACCGGCACCACGCTGGGCGACCCGATCGAGGCGCAGGCCCTGCTGGCCACCTACGGGCAGGACCGGCCGGAGGACCGTCCGCTGCTGCTCGGCTCGATCAAGTCGAACCTCGGTCACACCCAGGCCGCAGCGGGTGTGGCCGGTGTGATCAAGATGGTCATGGCGATGCGGCACGGCGTGCTGCCCAGGACGCTGCACATCGACGAGCCGTCCTCGCACGTGGACTGGTCCTCGGGCGCGGTGAAGTTGCTGACCGAACCGGCCGAGTGGCCGGGGACCGGTCGTCCGCGCCGGGCGGGTGTGTCGTCGTTCGGGATCAGTGGCACCAACGCGCATGTGATCTTGGAGCAGGGGCCGGAGGCCGAGCAGACCGGGCCGGGTGCGGAGGATCGGGGTCCGGCCGCGAGTGTGGTGCCGTGGGTGGTGTCGGCGAAGACCGAAGAGGCGGTGCGGGCGCAGGCCGGGCGACTGCTGGCGCACGTGCGGGCGGCCGGCGAGCTTGACCCGGTGGATGTGGGCTCCTCGCTGGTGGTGTCGCGGTCGGTGTTCGAGCATCGGGCCGTGGTCATCGGAGGCGGTCATGAGGAGCTGCTGGC
>NZ_JBEXGU010000381.1:0-2184 GCF_040607515.1 Streptosporangium sp. NPDC005286
GCGCAGTGCTGGCCTTGCGGCCAGTCCGTTTCCCCGGCCCGCCCGCCGAACCCGGCGTGCCTCTCTCAAGGCACCGGGCTCTCCACGTGTCTTGCTCTTTGGTCAGCCGCCAGTCGTGGCGGCTGCCGGTTCCGGGACGGTCCACGCGTTCGGAATCGTGTGTCCGCGGTAGCGGTAACGGATCACTTTGACGCTGGCGGCGCCGGTGAACTCACGTCCGTTATAGGTGATCTTCCAGGTGCCCGGCAGGCAGAATCTGCGTCGCATCTCCTGTCTGCTGAGCCGGGAGTGTTTTCGGAAGATCCAGTTCGCGACACAGCGCCATGTGAAGCTGTCGATCGCGTTGAACACGTCCTTGGACACCCCATGCCGGAAGTAGTTCGCCCACCCTCGCAGCATCCGGTTGAGGCTGAGAATCAGCTCGTCCAGGTCCTGATAGAGGGTTGACCTGTGGGTCTTCGTCTTCACCTTGTCCTTGATCGACTGAACGGCCTTCTTGGACGGCATGGTGTAGACGTAGTACTTCTGCGTTCCTCGTTTGCGCATCCGCCGGATGTGAAAGCCGAGGAAGTCGAAGCCCTCGTCGATGTGGACCACGCGGGTCTTCTCCGGAGACAGACGCAGCCCCAATGGGGCGAGCACGTCTGCGACCTGCTCACGCAGACCTTCGGCGTCGTGGCGCTCACCGGTCAGCATGACGACGAAGTCGTCGGCATATCGGACGAGCCGCCAGTTGGCCAGGCCGTTCTTCCTGCGCTTCTCCCGCTTGTAGTTGGTTCCCATCAGCTCCTCCCACTGCTGGTCGAAGTACTCATCCAGCGTCGAGAGGGCGATGTTGGCCAGAAGCGGGGAGAGAATTCCACCTTGTGGGGTGCCCGCGAAGGTCGCTTCCCGCTCACCGTTGGTCGTCATGACCCCGGCTTTCAGGAACGCCCTGACCAGCGCACCGACCTTCTTGTCCTTGATCCTCACCCGCAGGCGGCCCATCAGGGCGGTGTGGTCGATCTCGTCGAAACACGCCTTGATATCCGCCTCCAACACCCACCGGTAGTTGATGGGTGCCGAGGCCAGGTGATGGATCTCAGCAATCGCGTCATGCGCCCGCCGGCCGGGACGGAACCCATATGAGCATGGGAGGAAATCCGCCTCAAAGATGGGTTCGAGCACCGCTTTGAGACTTGCCTGGACGACCCGGTCCGCGACGGTGGGGATCCCCAGCTTGCGGAGCTTCCCGCTCGCCTTGGGAATCATCACCTGCCGCACCTCGACCGGCTGGAACTCGCTCGACTTTAGCGATCTCCGGATCTCCTCCAGGAAAGCCTCGACACCGATCCGCGTCTCGATCCGGGCCACGGTGGCCCGGTCGATTCCCGGCGTCTTTGCCCCGGCGTTGGAGGCGACACGTTCCCACGCGTCCACCAAAAACGCCGGGTCACATACGAGGTTGAACAGGTCACCGAACCGGCGGGAAGAATCTTCTCCCGCCCAACGATGCAACTTGATCTGCATCCTCCGTACCGTGCGCTCGGCCGACCACGGGTCAGGCCAAACGACGGCGTCGGTGTTCACCGACGCGTCTTCGGACATTGCATTGCTCTCCTTGTCTGACACGCTGCCGTCCTTCCCCATGTGACCGGCTCTCCCGGCCTCGGAGTACTACGACGGCTCCGCCCCACCTGAACCCTTCGGCTGGCATCGCGCCTATCCCCGCCGGTTCCCTGGCAAGGAAACGGACAGGGAAGCGGTCCAGGTGGTTCCCACGTTCACTGACGTCCGATCGACGGGTTAGGCACCCGGCTATACCCCTGCGGCCTCGCCACGGCTACGCCGTAGTCCTTCACCATGGCCTCCCGCCCGGATGAGGCAATATCCGAACGAGAGCTCCCCACCCGCGATGAGGGGCAGGAACGCACCGCTGACCAGCCCATATCCACTGGGTTTGAGCTGGCGTCACATCAAGAGGCGTAACAACACCGGTTCCTCTCGTATACCTTCCCGTCTCGCTCACCGGGCCCGGCCCCTCCAGCAGTCCTGGGCCGACCCGACTTTGTCGAGGCTGCTCCCGCCCTCACCGGCAATCCCCGGTTCGAGCTGCCTCCAGCTTCACCTCACCGCTACGACGGCGAGGAGATGGTGGTCTTCCACCTCCATCCGGACAAATCAGCGCCTCGTGGCGCACTGCCC
>NZ_JBEXGU010000382.1:0-2180 GCF_040607515.1 Streptosporangium sp. NPDC005286
TCTACCACTGGGACCTGCCCCAGCCCCTGGAAGACGCGGGCGGCTGGCCGTCACGGGACACGTCGAAGCGCTTCGCCGACTACGCGGCGGCCGTGCACGACGCGCTGGGCGACCGGGTCCGCAACTGGAGCACCGTCAACGAGCCCTGGTGCTCGGCGTTCCTCGGGTACGCCTCGGGTGAGCACGCCCCCGGGCGGCGCGAGCCCGACAAGGCGGTGTACGCCGCCCACCACCTGCTGCTCGCGCACGGCCTGGCCGCGCAGGCGATACGGGCCCAGCGCCCGGAGAGCGTCATCGGCGGCTGCGTCAACCTGTACGCGATCACGCCGCAGACCGCCTCCGAGGCCGACCAGGACGCCGCCCGCCGCATCGACGGGCTGCAGAACCGTTTCTTCCTGGACGCCCTGCTCAGGGGTGAGTACCCGGCCGACGTGCTGGAGGACTTCGGCCGGCCGGCCGGGCTCGTTCAGGACGGGGACATGGAGATCATCTCAACGCCGCTGGACAAGCTGCTGATCAACTACTACAGCCGCTTCACCGTCTCCGGAACCCCCGGCGGCGCGGCGTCGGCCGCGGCGGCGCCCACCGACACCGGGTCACCCTGGGTCGGCAGCGAGCACGTCTCGTTCGTCGAGGGCGGACGTCCCGTGACGGCCATGGGCTGGGAGATCGACGACTCGGGGCTGCTGGAGATCCTGCAGCGGCTGGCCGCCGAGTACCCGCGCGTCCCGCTGGTCATCTCGGAGAACGGCGCGGCCTTCGACGACGTCGTGGGACCCGACGGCGTCGTCCACGACCGCGACCGGGTGGGCTACATCGACGCCCACCTGCGCATCTGCCACACCGCGATCGAGGCGGGGATCCCGCTGGAGGGCTACTTCGCCTGGTCCCTGATGGACAACTTCGAGTGGGCGTGGGGGTACGGAAAGCGGTTCGGACTGGTGCACGTCAACTATGAGACGCAAACTAGAGTTCCCAAAGAGAGCGCTCTCTGGTATGCCGGGACCATCAGGCGCGGAGGCCTGAACGGTCCGACAGAATAGGGGCCGGCGAATTCACCACGGGGGGCTGAAACACATGAACGGCGACCGTCGTCCGACGCTTGAGGCGGTCGCGGCCCTGGCCGGAGTCGGCCGAGGCACGGTGTCGCGGGTCATCAACGGTTCACCGAAGGTGAGCGAGAAGGCCCGTGACGCCGTGCTGCAGGCGATCCAGGAACTGGGCTATGTGCCCAACCGGGCTGCGCGCGCGCTGGTCACCCGGCGCACGGACACCGTGGCGCTGGTCGTATCGGAGTCCGAGCTGCGGGTCTTCGACGAGCCGTACTTCGCGGGAACCATCCGCGGCATCGGTTCCGCACTGTCCGAGACCGGTCTGCAGCTGATCCTCGCGATGGCCCAGTCGAAGCAGGAGCACGAGCGGCTGGAGCACTATCTGACGGGACAGCACGTCGACGGGGTGCTGCTGATCTCCCTGCACGGTGCCGACCCGCTGCCGGGAAGGCTGGAGGCGATGGGCGTGCCGACGGTCATCGGGGGCCGCCCTGTCGGCCTCACCCCCTACAGCTATGTCGACGTGGACAACCGAGCCGGAGCCAGGCAGGCGGTCAAGTACCTGCTGGGCAGGGGCCGTCGCCGGATCGCCACCATCGCGGGAACGCAGGACATGGGCGTGGGTGTGGACCGGCTCGCGGGCTACCGCGACGCGCTGCTCGCGACCGGCCTGAGCGAGATCGTGGCGTACGGCGACTTCAGCGAGGAGAGCGGCATGGCCGAAATGCGCAAGCTGCTCGCCGAGAACCCCGACCTGGACGCCGTCTTCACCGCCTCAGACCCGATGGCGCTGGGCGCGATGCGGGTGCTGCGCGAGGAGGGCAAGAGCATCCCCGGCGACGTCGCGGTGATCGGCTTCGACGACTCGCCCGCCGGGGCGCACTCCTCCCCCGCCCTGACCAGCGTGCACCAGCCCACCGAGTCGATGGGCCGGCAGATGGCCCACCTCCTCGTCTCCCGCATCAACGGCGAGCACCTGGAGCAGCCGGTGGTGATACTCGACACCCACCTGGTCGAGCGATCCTCCGCCTGAGACGGCCCCTTCCGGCGGCCTTCGGCGCGCCGGGCGGGACGGAGCCGAGCCTCAGCCGGTACCACGACGCGGGCGGGGCGGTGGGGTTCCACCGC
>NZ_JBEXGU010000383.1:0-2050 GCF_040607515.1 Streptosporangium sp. NPDC005286
ACCCGAGTGGAGGGCCCTGACGAACAGGCTCAATACGATCACGTGTACCTGGTGGCGCAAGCCTTACCGACACCCCGCTTTGGGGGTGGGGGCACGTTCGGGAGGAGAACGCCGGAACGGCTTGTCGATCAGATGGAGGGTCGTCTCTCGACTGAGTCACAAGTCGCGTACTAGTCCGTGATGACACAAATGGCCCGTGCAAAGATTCTTGATCGCCGCCTTGGCGGCACTGTTCACCGCCCTGCTGTTACCCGTGCAGGCCGCCAACGCCGTCCCGATCCAGGGTGCCCTGTCCTGGTCGATCCTGCTGTGCAAGTTCTCCGACCGCCCACAGGAACCTCAGCCGCCGCAGTTCTTCAAAGATTTCCTGCTCCCCGACGGCAAGGGGCAGAAGGGCGCCCACGACTTCTTCGAGCAGCAGTCGCGCGGGCGGGCCCTCGCAACCGATTCGGTCGTCAAGGGCTGGTACACGATGCCCTACACCTGGCAGCAGTCCAAGGACGCGAGCCGCAGAGAGCGGATCGACCAGTGCCTTTTCACCGCGATAGTCGCTGGATACATCCCGCCGGCTCACCACCGCATCGCGGTCCTGCTCAATGACCAGGGCGTCGACACCGCCGGCGCGGACCGCACCCGGATCGTGCTCGACGTGGACGGCTGGCAGTCCGGGGTTGCCGTCCACGAGATGCTGCACACCTACGGCGTCGGCCACTCGTTCTCCAACAGCACCCAGAACCTTCCCGGGTACCAGCCAGGTGAGTATGACGACGCTTGGGACATCATGAGCGCCTCAGGACACTTCGGCCAGCCGACCGACAGGTTCGGGAAGGGCGTGGTCGGCTCCAACGGCCCTCTCCTGGACGAGGTGGGCTGGCTGCCGTCCAATCGAGTGGTCACCGCCGGGCAGGACGGCAGGACGAGCATGACCGTTCAGCTGGCTCCGCTGGAGCGGCAGGACCTGCCGGGCCTGCTGCTGCTCCGGGTCCCCTTCGACGCCAATGACCTGACCCGTTACTTCACGGTGGAGTTCCGGAAGAAGACCGGCGTGAGCTCGGGCATTCCGAACGACATCGCCCTCATCCACGAACTCAGGAAGGGCGTGCCCTACCTGCTGCGGGACCTGAGCAAACCGACCCGGGATCCCGTTCAGCAGGTCAGCGCCAACGGCGTCACTATCAGAATCGACGAGGTGACGGCCAGTTACGCCACCGTGACGGTCACCAGCAACATGGCCAATACGTGTCTGTCCGGCCTCGTGTACCGCAACGCCGTGCCGGGCGACAATGTGTGCGTCACCCCGGCGAGCCGGGACCAGGTCGCCGCAGACAACCGCACCGGCCGCCGAGCCGACGCGAACGGCCGCTGCCCCCTCTTCACGTTCGTCCGCAAGGCCACGCCCGCGGACAACCTGTGTGTGTCGCCCGGCTCCGCCACGATGGTCGCGACCGAGAACGTCGACCCGGCCAGCCGGATCAACCCGACCAAGCAATTCTTCGGCCCGAACACCTGTAGGCCCGGATCCGTCTGGCGCGGCGCCGACGAGAACGACCAGGTCTGCGTACTCCCGGCGGTCTACGACCAGACCCGGGCCGACAACGCCTCCAGGGCCTCGCGCTGGACGAACGGCCCCTCGGGGCCACAGACCTGCATCAGCGGATACGTCTGGCGGGAGGCCTTCCTCGGCGACACGGTCTGCGTGACCGGCGCCGTCAGGGACAGAACCTGGAAGGAGAACCAGGACGCCTGGGCCCGCACCTGGCCCGCGCGGGAGCGCAGTCCCAACTAGCCAAGGGAAGGGCTGCCCCCGGGCAGCCCTTTTTGATCTTGTGAATCACTTGGACGCGGATGCCAGCGGTTCACGGCGTCCTCCTCCCGAACGTGTCCCTAACCCCAAAGCGAGCCGACCTGCGCAGGTCACCGGACTTCCGAAAAGATCGTGTTTTGGAAGCGGAGATGGCCACGACCTCCGAGAACACGCACGACTGAGAGGCGAAACCCCAGCCCGGCACTTCCGAGAGCAGGAGCGCGCCACTAGGCCCTCCACTCGGGC
>NZ_JBEXGU010000384.1:0-1951 GCF_040607515.1 Streptosporangium sp. NPDC005286
GCCTCGCTGAGCATGCGCGCCGACCTCGACTACCTCCCCATGCGATACGTCCCCTACGGCGGCCCCGCCGTCGTACCGAAATGGCTGTGGACCCCACCCCAACATCCCCGCGTCGCCCTCACCCTCGGCACCACCGCCACCGAGCACTTCGCCGGCTACACCGTCGACGTGCAGGACATCCTCGACGCCCTGGCCGACCTCGACATCGAACTCATCGCCACCATCGCCGAATCCGAACAGGCCAAACTCTCCCGCGTTCCCGGCAACACCCGCCTGGTGTCCTACGTGCCGCTGCACGCCCTCGCACCGACCTGCGCCGCGGTCATCAGCCATGCCGGCCCCGGCACCTTCCTCACCACCGCCCTGTACGGGGTTCCCCAGCTCACCATGCCGTGGGACTTCGACGAGCCCGAACTGGCCGGACGCGCCGCCCGGCAGGGAGGCACCCTGACGATCCGCCCTGACCAGGCCACCGGGCAGGACATCCGCGACAGCCTGCTGCGCCTGCTGGACGAACCCACCTTCCGCGACCGGGCACACGACCTGCGCGACGAGATCCACGCCCAGCCCACCCCCAACCAGCTCGTCCCGCAGCTGGAGAAGCTCACCGCCGAACACCGCTGAGGAGACGACACGATGCGCGTCCTGTTCGCCACGATCCCCGAGAAGACCATCTTCCTGCCCTCGGTACCGCTGGCCTGGGCACTGCGCACCGCCGGCCACGAGGTCCGCGTCGCCAGCCAGCCCAAGTTCGCCGACGTCATCACCCAAGCCGGACTGACCGCCGCCCCCGTCGGCCGCGACGCCGATTTCTGGTGGGACGTGAAGCTCGACCCGAAGCTGCTCGAACAGGCACGCGCCGGGCTGCCGATGCCGTGGAAGGTCGCGGAGGACCGGACGGACGTCACCTGGGAATCCCTGCTGGACGCGTACGGCGGTACGGTGCCGCACGAGCAGAAACCACACAACTTTCCGTTGATCGCCGGCATGGTGGACTTCGCCCGGCACTGGCGACCCGACCTGGTCATCTGGGAACCCTTCACCTCCGCCGGGGCGATAGCCGCCAAGGCCTGCGGCGCCGCGCACGCCCGGCTGCTGTGGAGCGTCGACGTGTTCGGCGTCACCCGGGAGCACTTCCTGCGGCTCCAGGCCGAGCAGCCCCCCGAGGAGCGCGCCGACCCGCTCGCCGACTGGCTGGCCGGCTACGGCCGCAAGTACGGCTTCGACTTCACCGAGGACATGATCACCGGCAACTTCACCATCCACCAGTTCCCCACGTCGATCGGGGTGGAGGCCGACCTGCACTATCTGCGCACGCGGTACGTCCCCTACGGCGGACCCGCCGTCGTGCCGAAATGGCTGTGGACCCCGCCCCGGCGCCCCCGCGTCGCCCTCACCCTCGGCACCACGGCCACCGAGCACTTCGGCGGCTACGCCGCCAACGTGCAGGACATCCTCGACGCGCTGGCCGACCTCGACATCGAGGTCGTCGCGACCATCGCCGAGTCCGAACAGGCCAAACTCCGCCGCGTTCCCGACAACGCCCGCCTGGTGTCCTACGTGCCGCTGCACGCCCTCGTGCCCACCTGCACGGCGGTCATCCACCACGGCGGGGCGGGCACGCTGAGCACGGTCGCGTTGCACGGGATACCGCAACTCGCTCTGCCGTACCATTTCGAGGGACCGTTGATCTCTCGGAGACTGGCGGAGCACGGTGCCGGGCTGGCCATACCCTCCGCCCTCGGGACAGGACCGGCCGTCAGGAAGGCCCTGCTCAGGCTGCTGAACGACCCCGTCTTCCGGGACCGCGCCACCGGGCTCCGGAACGAGGTCCGCGCGCTGCCCACCCCCAACGAGCTCGTCCCGCAGTTGGAGGAGCTCACCGCCAAGTACCGTTCCCGCGAGACCCCCTGAAGCACGGATGTCCCGAGGCGGGTGAGGAACCCGCCTC
>NZ_JBEXGU010000385.1:0-1815 GCF_040607515.1 Streptosporangium sp. NPDC005286
GGTGAAGTTCCCGGTGAGCATGTCCTCGGTGAAGTCGAAGCCGTACTTGCGGCCGTAGCCGGCCAGCCAGTCGGCGAGCGGGTCGGCACGGTCCTCGGGTGGCTGCCGCTCGTTGAGCCGCCGGTAGAGCCGGCGGACGCCGCCGTAGACGTCGATGCCGAACAGCAGCCGGGCGTGCGCCGCCCCGCAGGCCTTGGCGGCGATCGCCCCGGCGAAGGCGAAGGGTTCCCAGACGACCAGGTCGGGCTGCCAGTGCCGGGCGAAGTCCACCAGATCCGAGATGAGAGGGAAGTTCCCGTATCGATGTCCTTCTCGCGCCGCCGAGGCGATCCCGGGCTTCAGATACTCCCAGGTGGCCTTCGCGGGATCGTCGAAGGCGTCGTACGGCGCCGGGATGCCTGGTCGCTCCGCTTTGACGTCTTCCGACGTCCGTGTCATGCGCGGGTTGTGGTCACGCCCGACCGGGACCGCGGTCAGCCCGGCCTGGGTGATCACGTCGGCGAAGCCGGGCTGGGCGGCGAACCGGACCTCGTGCCCCGCGGTGCGCAGCGCCCAGGCCAGCGGCACCATGTACAGGAATATCGTCTTCGCCGGAGTGGTGGCGAACAGGATCCGCATCGTCTTCCCTTCCTGGGCCGGTGTCAGCGATGTTCGGCGGTGAGCTTTTCCAGCTGCGGGACGAGCTGGTTGGGGGTGGGCTGGGCGTGGATCTCGTCGCGCAGGTCGTGTGCCCGGTCGCGGAAGGTGGGTTCGTTCAGCAGGCGCAGCACGCCCTCGCGGACGGCCTGGCCGGTGGCCTGGTCACCGAGAAGCGTCAGGGTGGCGCCCTGCTCGGCGGCGCGGCGGGCGAGTTCGGGTGCGTCGAACTCCCATGGCACGGTGAGCTGGGGGACCGCGTGCAGGGCGGTGGTGAGGAAGGTGCCGGGGCCGGCATGGTTGATGACCGCGGCGCAGGTCGGGGTCAGGGCGTGCAGCGGCACGTAGGAGACCACCCGGGTGTTGTCGGGGACGCGAGGGGCTTTGTGCCGCTGGTTTTCCGCGATGGTGGCGACGAGTTCGATGTCGAGGTCGGCCAGGGAGTCCAGGATGTCCTGCACGTCGACGGTGTAGCCGGCGAAGCGGTCGGTGGCGGTGGTGCCGAGGGTGAGGGCGACGCGGGGACGTCGGGGCGGGGTCCACAGCCATTTCGGTACGACGGCGGGTCCGCCGTAGGGGATGTATCGCATGGGGAGGTAGTCGAGGTCGGCGCGCATGCTCAGCGAGGCGGGGAGCTGGTCGATGCCGAACTGGCCGGTGATCATGTCCTCGGTGAAGTCGAAGCCGTACTTGCGGGCGTAGCCGGTCAGCCAGTCGGCGAGCGGGTCGGTGCGCTTCTCGGGGGGCTGTTCGGCCTGGAGGCGCAGGAAGTGTTGCCGGGTGACGCCGAAGACGTCGATGCTCCACAGCAGGCGGGCGTGCGCGGCGCCGCAGGCCTTGGCGGCGATCGCTCCGGCGTAGGTGGTGGCCTCCCAGATGACCAGGTCGGGCCGCCAGTGCCGGGCGAAGTCCACCAGATCGGCGACCATCGGAAAGTTGTCGAGTTTGTGCCAGTGGGCGATGAGGTGCCGGTAACCGTCCTGCATCGCCTGCCAGTCGAGGGCCGCGGGGTCCGTCACCGCCGCGTCATAGGGCGCGGGCAGCCCGGCACGACCCGCCTCCTCGTTCTCGGGGTGCATCTCCGCTATCCGCCAGGTGGTGTGGTTCCGGCCGACCGGCGCCGCGGTGAGGCCCGCCTGGGTGACCGCGTCGGCGAAGGAGGGCTGGCTGGCGACGCGG
>NZ_JBEXGU010000386.1:0-1804 GCF_040607515.1 Streptosporangium sp. NPDC005286
GGCGCCCCCGCCGGGAGTGGGCTCGGTCGTCGTTGGCTGGTCCGTCATCGGTTAGCCGAGCTCCCCGGGCTTCTTACCGAACCACTTGACGAAGATCTGCTCGTAGGTGCCGTCCGCCTTGGCCTCGGTGATCGCGTCGTTGATCGCCTTGAGCAGGACCGGGTCGGCGCCCTTCTTCAGGCCGACGCCGTACTGCTCGCCGGTGTCGAGGCTGGCGACCAGCTCGAACTTCTCCGCGATCTCGGGCTTCTTCAGCCAGGTCAGGACGACGGGAAGGTCCTGGACGATCACGTCGACCTGTCCGGACTGCAGACCGAGCAGTTCCTTGGGAGAGTCGGCGAACTCCTTCGGGTCCAGGCCCTTGCCCTTGACGTAGTCGAGGCCCGTGGTCGAGGCCTGGGCGCCGAGCTTGAGGCCCTTGGCCTTGACCTCGTCAAGGGTCGCCGCGCCGGCCCCCTTCTTTGCCAGCAGTGCCTGCGTGGCGTCGAAGTAGGGCTCGGAGAAGTCGATGTTGGCCTTGCGCTCCTCGGTGATCGTCATACCGGCGGCGGCCACGTCACACTTGCCCGCCGCCATCGCCGCACCACTCTTGATGACGGCGAAGTCGATGTCGACGATCTCCTGCGTCAGGCCGAGCTTCTTGGCCGCCAGGTCGACGATGTCGACGTCAAAACCGACGACCTTTTCCCCCTCCTTGAACTGGAAGGGCTCGTAGGGCAGGTTGGTGCAGGTGGTCAGCTTGCCGGGGGTGATCACCTGCGGGCCGGCCGCAGCCGCGGGAGCGCTTGCCGAGGCACCATCGCTCGGGCTCGCGCTGGTGGTCTCGCCACCACCGCAGGCCGCAAGGCCGAGCGCACCGGCGACGACCATGGCGCCCACCGTGAGTGCACGACGGGAAACAAAACTCAGGCCCACAAAGGCCTCCTTACGGTCAAATGTCGCTTCTTTTATGGATACCTCAATGCAGGTCATGCTCCATCACCTGCATAATCGTGCAGATCACCGGTATGACACAATTCGGACAACAACCGTGTCAGGAGCCCCCCGATTCACACCCTGCTCCCGCCGCGGCCCGGGATGCGAACACTTGCCGGATCGTCAACGCCGGCCGGGCCGGTCGTTGAACTTCGGGGTCCGACTCGGTTACGTTGCCCGATGTGCGCGCCCCCCTGATCCTGTTCACCGGTGTCGCTCTCGCCGTCACCGTCCTGTCCGGCTGCACCGCAGGGGAACCGGCCGCATCCGCCTCCCCCTCGGCCACCCCCACCTCGACCTACGAACTCCCGCCGCGCCCGGTCCGGCCGGGCGAGAGCCCCGTCCGGGCCGCGCCGGTGA
Organism: Streptosporangium sp. NPDC005286; assembly: GCF_040607515.1. Classification (NCBI taxonomy): domain Bacteria; kingdom Bacillati; phylum Actinomycetota; class Actinomycetes; order Streptosporangiales; family Streptosporangiaceae; genus Streptosporangium; species Streptosporangium sp. NPDC005286. The sequence goes on from NZ_JBEXGU010000386.1 coordinate 1,336, forward strand.
CCGACGGCGACACCCGGTTCCAGGTGATCGGCCTGCAGAAGGGCCTGAGCGGCTTCTTCGGCAGCCACGCCGAGTGGCAGGCCAAGGGCCAGTACGTGGTCGTACGGATCCTCGTGGAGAACCCCGGGCGCACCAACTCCCGCTTCGACGCCAAGCGGCAGCAGCTCATCGCCGCCGACGGCACCGTCCACACGATCGACAAGTTCGCGCAGGCCATCAAGCGCCAGCCGGACACCCTCCCGCTCGGCGCCCAGGTCAGGATCGAAATGGACCTGTGGTACGACATCCCCTCCGAGGCGCAGGTCTCCGCGATCAGGCTGTTCGGCGACCCGCCCCTCGGCGTGGGGGGCACCACCGACGGCGTGCGGGTGCCACTGTCCTGATCCGAGCTCGTCGCGCTCCTGGCGTGGCGGGAGGGCACGATCGACCGTACCGGAGGGGCGAGCGACCAGCCTTTCAGCGTCGTCAC
>NZ_JBEXGU010000387.1:0-1782 GCF_040607515.1 Streptosporangium sp. NPDC005286
TGGCGCCCGGTGCGACCGCGAGCTTCGGCTTCAACGGCAGCCCCGGCGGCGTCACCCCGTCCAACTGCACGCTCAACGGCGCGGCCTGCGGCGGCACCGGTACCACCGTCCCCGGTAAGCCGGGTGCGGTGTCGGCGACGGGTGGTGCGAACAGTGTGGCGTTGTCGTGGGGTGCGTCGTCGGGTTCGGTGACCGGCTACCGGGTGTACGAGGGTTCGGCTGTCAAGGCGACGGTGACCGGGACGAGTGCGACGGTGTCGGGGTTGGGGGTGTGCGAGGCGCACACCTACACGGTGGCGGCGTACAACTCCGCGGGTGAGGGTCCGAAGAGCGACCCGGCCAGTGCCACCACCACCGGCTGCACCACAGGCACCCCGGGTAAGCCGGGTGCGGTGTCGGCGACGGGTGGTGCGAACAGTGTGGCGTTGTCGTGGGGTGCGTCGTCGGGTTCGGTGACCGGCTACCGGGTCTATGAGGGTTCGGCTGTCAAGGCGACGGTGACCGGGACGAGTGCGACGGTGTCGGGGTTGGGGGTGTGCGAGGCGCACACCTACACGGTGGCGGCGTACAACTCCGCGGGTGAGGGTCCGAAGAGCGACCCGGCCAGTGCCACCACCACCGGCTGCACCACAGGCCCGCTGCCCAAGCACTTCCTCACCGGGTACTGGCACAACTTCGACAACGCGGCGGTCGAGCTGCGGCTGTCGGCGGTGCCCAACGAGTACGACCTGGTCGCGGTCTCCTTCGGCGAGGCCACCGCCACCCCGGGCGAGGTCGTCTTCGGCGTGGACCCGGGCCTGTCGGCCTCCCTCGGCGGCTACACCGACGCCCAGTTCAAGACCGACGTGCAGACCCTCCACTCCCGCGGCAAGAAGGTCATCCTCTCGGTCGGCGGCGAGGCCGGTCGGGTACAGGTGGCGAGTGCCGCCGCCGCGACCAAGTTCGCCGACACCGTCTACGCCCTGATGCAGAACTACGGCTTCGACGGCGTGGACATCGACCTGGAGAACGGCCTCAACGCCACCTACATGGGCCAGGCGCTGCGTGCGCTGCGGGCCAAGGCCGGTGCGAACCTGATCATCACGATGGCGCCGCAGACCATCGACATGCAGTCCACCGGCGCCGAGTACTTCAAGCTGGCGCTGAACATCAAGGACATCCTCACCGTCGTCCACACCCAGTACTACAACTCCGGCTCCATGCTCGGCTGCGACCAGATGGCCGCCTACTCGCAGGGCACCGTCAACTTCATGACCGCGCTGGCCTGCATCCAGCTGGAGAACGGCCTGCGCCCCGACCAGGTGGCGCTCGGCCTGCCCGCGGGACCGGGCGCGGCGGGCGGCGGGATCGTCGCCCCCGCACTGGTCAACCAGGCCCTGACCTGCCTGGCCACCAGGACCAACTGCGGTGGCTTCGTGCCGCCGCGCGCCTACCCCGGGATCCGCGGCGCGATGACCTGGTCCATCAACTGGGACGCCAGTAACGGCTGGAACTTCTCCAGGACCGTCAAGCCGCACCTCGCGACCCTGCCCTAAGCCTCCGAACACCCCCCAACCGAGGAAGAAGCATGAGAATTCGACGAACGCTGACCGCGGTTCTGGCCGCGCTCGGCATGTCACTCGGCCTGTCAACGGTCGCGGCCCCGGCCTTCGCGGCATCCCCCACCGCCGTCTTCACCAAGGTCTCTGACTGGGGGACCGGTTTCGAGGGCAAGTACACGATCACCAATGGCGGCACCACCACGATCAACGGCTGGTCGGTCGCCTTCGACCTGCCCTCCGG
>NZ_JBEXGU010000388.1:0-1745 GCF_040607515.1 Streptosporangium sp. NPDC005286
TGTCCGTGGCCATGTAAAAGTGGGTCTGGCCCACTTTCCGTGATCGTCGCGCGTGGCACGGTAACGGTTCGGGTGATCCGTTCTTGTGTCAGGCCCGGGTTCGCGATCATGTTCGATGTCGATCACGGAGTTACTGGCGGTTCTGTTCCCGCATCTGGCGGGCGTGTGCATCGAGCGGGTGTTCCCGGCCGGGAAGACTGTCCGGGTCAGGGCCCGGAGCTGGGAGTCGGAGGCGGCCTGTCCTGGGTGCGGGGTCTCCTCGAAGCGAGTGCACAGCCGCTATGACCGCCGGTTGTCCGACCGAGCGATGGCCGGCCAGGAAGCCTCGATTGAGCTGCGGGTCCGCCGGTTCTTCTGCGACAACGTCGTCTGTGGGAAGCGGACTTTCGTCGAGCAGGTCCCTGGGCTGACGGTCCGGCACGGCCGCCGGGCCGCTGGCCTGAGCGATGACCTGCGGGCGATCGCGTTGGCGTTGGGCGGTCGGCCGGGTGCTCGGTTGGCAGAGAAGCTGTGCTCGGGTGTCGGCCGGTCAACGTTGCTGCGACTGCTACGCGGCCTGCCCGACCCCCAGTATCCGACCCCCAAGGTCCTGGGCGTGGACGACTTCGCGTGGCGTCGCGGCCATACCTATGGCACCGTCCTGGTCAATGTCGAGACCGGCAGTGTGGTCGACCTGCTGCCGGATCGGTCGGCGGAATCGTTTGCCGCCTGGCTGGAGGCCCATCCTGGTGTCGAGGTGATCTGCCGGGATCGGGCAGGTTGCTATGCCGAGGGCGGCCGGCGTGGTGCTCCGCTGGCCGTGCAGGTCGCCGATCGGTGGCATTTGCTCCATAACCTGTCCGGCGCGGTCGAGCGAGCCGTCGGCCGTCATCGCTCTCACCTGCGTGAACAACCGGACGCCGTCGAAGAGCCGGCCTTTGCCACCCCGGATCTGCCGACCGAGGAAGGACCGCTGGCAGTCCAGACCCGGGCCCGGCATGCTGAGATCCACCAGGCACTCCAGCGAGGTATGGCCATCACCGAAATCAGTCGTGACCTGCGGCTGGACCGCAAGACCGTCCGCCGCTACCTTGCCGTAGAAACTGCTGACGACCTCGTCGGCAAGGAGAGGGCGAAACGGCAGACCATTCTCGACACACACCTTCCCTACCTGCGGGAACAATGGGATCAGGGCTGCCGCAACACCGATGTGCTGTTGGAAGAACTCCGCAGTCGCGGCTTCCTCGGCAGCAAACGCACCCTACGCAGGCTCACCGCCCAGTTGCGGGCCTCAACCGCCGCAGCGACGCAGCCGCCGGCACCGAAAGTACGCGAGGTTACCGGCTGGATCGTCACCCGCCCCGAAAAGAACACTGCCGAGGACCTGGCCAAGCTCCAACGGATCAACGACCGTTGTCCCGAACTCGCGTCCGTCACCACGCTGACCCGCGAGTTCGCTGAGATGCTCGTCCAACTGCGCGGCAAGGACCTCGAGGCATGGACCGAGCGCGCTGAAGCCAGCCCCGCCCGAGAACTCCGCGCGTTCGCCACCGGACTCCGGCGCGACTGGGCCGCTGTCAAAGCCGGACTCACTCTGCCCCACAGTTCAGGAACGGTCGAGGGCAACGTGAACCGCATCAAAATGATCAAGAGGGTCATGTTCGGACGCGCCAACCCAGACCTCCTCCGCATCCGCGTCCTGCTCGGAGACTGACCAACGCGATCACGGAAAGTGGGCCAGACCCACACGCACTTGGCCGTTGACA
>NZ_JBEXGU010000389.1:0-1744 GCF_040607515.1 Streptosporangium sp. NPDC005286
TGTCTCGCTTGATGGTTGACACTCTGGCCTCGCTTGATGCTTGACACCTTGATCGTCTTCTGTGCCTGCTCGTGGCGTTGTCTGCGCTTCGGGGGAGGCCGGGGTGGCACTGGTGGAGTTGTGATGTTCCCCGAGGTGGCGCTGAAAACAGCGGGTATATGGTGGAAAACGGACAGTGAGCCATTGTCTCCGGTCCGGACTCGGCCGTCACAGCCCCCTCGTAGCCCCCCTCGCGGGCGACGACCGGCTGCTCCACCGGGCATCACGCGGAAGGGCGCCACGAGGGAACACGGAGGACGTCATGCCGAGCAACAGAGCCGTCTCCTACCGGGGGCCGGGCAAGGTGGAAGTCCAGGACATCGACTACCCCGAGTTCGAGCTCAAGGACGGCCCGGGGGTCAACCCCGCCAACGTGGGCCGCAAGGTGCCGCACGGGGCGATCGTCAAGACCGTCGCGACGAACATCTGCGGCAGCGACCAGCACATGGTCCGCGGCCGCACCACCGCGCCCGTCGGCCTCGTGCTCGGCCACGAGATCACCGGAGAGGTCGTCGAGGTCGGCCCGGACGCGGAGTTCACGAAGGTGGGCGACCTCGTCTCGGTGCCCTTCAACATCTCCTGCGGCCGCTGCCGCAACTGAAAGGAGGGCAAGACCGGGATCTGTGAGAACGTCAACCCCGACCGGCCGGGCTCGGCGTACGGCTACGTCGACATGGGCGGCTGGGTCGGCGGGCAGGCCCAGTACGTCCTGGTGCCCTATGCCGACTGGAACCTGCTCAAGTTCCCGGACAGGGACCAGGCGATGGAGAAGATCCTCGACCTGGCCATGCTCACCGACATCTTCCCGACCGGCTTCCACGGCTGTGTCACCGCCGGGGTGAAGCCGGGATCGACTGTCTACATCGCGGGCGCGGGCCCGGTCGGGCTCGCCGCGGCGGTCTCGGCGTTCCTCCTCGGGGCCGCCGCGGTCATCGTCGGTGACCTGAACAAGGACCGTCTGGCGCAGGCCCGCAGCTTCGGCTGCGAGACCGTCGACGTGTCACGGGGCGAGCCCAGGGACCAGATCGAACAGATCCTCGGCGTGCCGGAGGTCGACTGCGGTGTCGACGCCGTCGGCTTCGAGGCGCGCGGCCACGGCGCCGATGCCGGACAGGAACGCCCGGCCACCGTGCTCAACTCGCTCATGGAGATCACCCGAGCGGGTGGCGCGCTCGGCATCCCCGGCCTGTACGTGACCGGTGACCCGGGTGCCCACGACGAGGCGGCGAAGCAGGGCTCGCTCTCCCTCCGGCTCGGCCTCGGCTGGGCCAGGTCACTCTCCTTCACCACGGGCCAGTGCCCCGTCATGCGCTACAACTACTACCTGATGCAGGCGATCCTGCACGACAGGGTGCAGATCGCGAAGGCGGTCAACGCGGTGCCGATCCCGCTGGAGCGGGCACTCCAGGGGTATCAGGACTTCGACCAGGGCGCCGCGTCCAAGTTCGTGCTCGACCCCAACGGCATGCTCGGCACGAGGGGGCAGCGATCCGTCACCGACTCCGGAACCCGCGTGCGGGCGGGGTGAAGCGGCAGCGCGGGAGGGTCGCCAAGGCCCCGGGCGGTGCGGTGACCGGTAGGTCGTCGAGCGGCTCAGTCCGGGCGTTTCTGGTTTTCGATGTACTCCTTGATGACGCTCAAGGGTGCGCCGCCCCAGGAGGCGGCGAGGTAGGACGGCGACCCGAAACGGCCCCCCCAAAGGTAC
>NZ_JBEXGU010000390.1:0-1740 GCF_040607515.1 Streptosporangium sp. NPDC005286
GCTGGCCGAGCTGCATGTGCACGGGGTAGCGCTCGACTGGCGTGCGGTGTTGCCGGGTGGGCGGCGGGTGGAGCTGCCGACCTACGCCTTCCAGCACCACTGGTACTGGCCCCAGGGCGCCGGTGACCGCGCGGGGAATGTGGCGGCGGCGGGCCTGGCGGCTGCGGGGCATCCGCTGCTGGGTGCGGCGGTGGGGCTGGCCGGTTCCGATGGGGTGTTGCTGACCGGCCGGTTGTCGCTGCGGTCGCATCCGTGGCTGGCCGATCACGCGGTGATGGGTTCGGTGGTGGTGCCGGGCACGGCGTTCCTGGAGTTGGCGATCCGGGCGGGTGATCAGGTCGGTTTTGATGTGGTGGAGGAGCTGACGCTGGCCGCGCCGTTGGTGCTGGGTGAGCGGGACGCGGTGGCGGTGCAGGTGTGGGTGGCTGCCGCCGCGGAGTCGGGCCGTCGTGGTGTGAACATCTACGCGCGGCCGGCGGAGGCGGCTGAGGATGAGCCGTGGGTGGAGCATGCCGCGGGGATTTTGGCGGTGGATGGCCGGCGCGCGGGGGCCGATGGCCGGGGTGTGGAGTTCGACACCGTGGTGTGGCCGCCGCGTGGGGTGTCGGCGATCGAGCTGGACGGGTTGTACGAGCGGCTGGACGGGGACGGGCTGAGCTATGGGCCGGTGTTCCAGGGGTTGCGGGCTGCCTGGCGGGGTGAGGGTGGTGAGGTGTTCGCGGAGGTCGCGCTGCCCGGGCAGGTGGAGTCGAGCGCGGGTTCGTTCGGCGTCCATCCGGCGCTTTTGGACGCTGCGTCGCATGCGGTGACCTTCGCCGGGCTGGACGATTCCGAGGGCAGGCGGTTGCCGTTCTCCTGGGGCGGAGTGTGCCTGCACGCCAGTGGCGCCTCGCTGCTGCGAGTGCGGCTGGCCAAGACGGGCGACGATTCGGTTTCGGTGAGCGCGGTGGACGCCACCGGGGAGCCGGTGCTGTCGGCACGTTCACTGGTGCTGCGGCCGGTCTCCGCCGATCAGCTCGCGGTCGCCTCCGGCGGTCGAGGGACGGGGCGGGACCCGCTGTTCGAGGTGGAGTGGTCGCCGCTGACGGAGCTTTCGACGGCCGATGCGGTGCCGGTGGCGGTGCTCGGTCTCGACCTCCTAGGGGTCGCCGCCGCCTGGGAGACGGTCGGTCAACCGGCTCAGGTTCACGCGGATCTGTCGGTCCTGGCGGATCCGGTACCCAGCGTGATAATGGCCGAGGCGATCTCGGACCCGGCGTGCGGGGTGGTGGAGTCGGCGCATGAGCTGGCCGCCCGGATGCTGGATCTGGTGCAGCGATGGCTGGTCGATGACCGGTTCGTCGACTCCCGTTTGGTGGTTCTCACCAGTGGTGCGATTGAGGCGCGGGAAGAGGACGCGGTCACTGATCTGCCGGCGGCCGGGGTGTGGGGTCTGGTGCGCAGTGCGCAGTTGGAGAACCCGGGCCGGTTCGTGCTGGTGGACGTGGATGGGCGGGAGTCTTCGCTGTCGGCGCTGCCGGAGATGTTGGCCTGGGTGCTGGCGTCGGGTGAGCCGCAGGCGGTGGTGCGCGGCGGTGAGGTACTGGTGCCGCGTCTGGCGGGGGTGGTGCCGGGCTCCAAGGTTGCCGACGCGGCGGGCCGGGTCTGGGATCCGGAGGGGACGGTGTTGATCACTGGTGGGACCGGTGGTCTGGGTGGGTTGTTCGCGCGGCATGTGGTGGCCGAGCGTGGGGTGCGGCG
>NZ_JBEXGU010000391.1:0-1721 GCF_040607515.1 Streptosporangium sp. NPDC005286
GCCCAGACCGATCATCCACTTGCCCAGCGGCGGATGGACCACGTAGGAGGCGCACTTGTCGACCTCCGCGGGCGCGCACTGCTGCCAGATCTCGGTGCCGCCCCGCATCAGGATCTTGTCGGCGTCCTTGACGACGTTGTGCTCGGCACCGAAGTTGATCAGTGCCCAGGCGTCCTTGGCGTAGTACGTCTCGTCGAACATGACCGCGTTCGGGTGACCGAGGTTGGTGAAGCGCAGGATCGCCCCGAACACCGTGACCAGCAGTGGGCCCAGCCAGCCCCACAGGGGGTTTCCCGGCATCGGCGGCACCAGACGGTCACGAGCGGAACCCGAGGGCCCGCCGTCGGGCTGGGGCTCCGGCTGCTCTGACGCCTGGCTGGGGAAGTCGGTCACGGCCACCCGGACATCGTACGGTCCCCTTACCGTAGCTAGCCCAGGAAACACCTCACTACAGGACTAAATGGTTAACTTCTCCCCGCGCCGGGGGGCCATCCGAAATGCGGGAGGATGGAGCGGTGACGGACAACGGCAGGCTTGTGCTGGCAGGGGCTCCGATCGGGCAGGCGGGCGACGCCTCACCCCGGCTGAGGCTGGCGCTGGAGAGCGCGGACGTGGTCGCGGCGGAGGACACCCGGCGGCTGCGGCGCCTGGCCGGGGAACTGGGCGCCGAGATCGGCGGCCGGGTCGTCTCCTACTACGACGCCAACGAGGCAGGGCGGGCCGCCGAGCTCCTCGGCGCGCTCCAGGACGGCAAGACGGTGCTGGTCATCACCGACGCCGGCATGCCGGGCGTCTCCGACCCCGGCTACCGGCTGACCCACCTGGCGGTCGAGGCCGGGATCGCGGTCACCTCGCTGCCGGGGCCGTCGGCGGTGACCACGGCGCTGGCCGTCTCGGGGCTGCCCAGCGACCGGTTCTGTTTCGAGGGCTTCCCGCCGCGCAAGTCCGGTGAGCGCTCCCGCAGGCTCTCGGCCCTCGCGGAGGAGGAGCGCACGATGGTGTTCTTCGAGGCGCCGCACCGGCTCGGTGCCGCGCTGGCGGCGATGGCGGAGGCGTTCGGCGCCGACCGCCGGGCGGCGGTCTGCCGCGAGCTCACCAAGACCTACGAGGAGGTGCGGCGGGGCGGTCTCGGCGAGCTGGCCGAGTGGGCGGCCGGGGGCGTCAAGGGGGAGATCACCATCGTGGTCGCCGGGTACGCCGGGCAGGCCCTGCCGCCGGTGATCGAGGACCTGGTGGACGAGGTCGCGCGCCGCGAGGAGACGGGGGTGCCGAGGAAGCAGGCGATCGTGGATGTGGCGAAGGCGGCGGGAATCCCCAAACGGGATCTTTATCAAGCTGTCCATCGAGGCTGACTTTTCACCATAATTCCCTGAATGGGATCAACACGGGATCGTCTCTTGCCGCCCATGTCGGGAAATGTCGCCTGGGGCTGGCTGGGGCCGTTGCTGGTCGCGGCCTTCGGGGGGATCCTGCGCTTCGTGGGCCTCGGGCGGCCGAACGCGGTCATGTTCGACGAGACGTACTACGCCAAGGACGCCTGGGCGCTGATCAACCACGGGGTGGAGCGGGCCTCTTTCGGCACCGTGAAGGATCCCATCGCCGACAGGATGATCATGCAGGGGAACACCGACTTCCTGGTCAAGTGCACCCCGCCGGAGGCCGACCCCTGCCCGCTCTATGTGGCCCATCCGCCGCTGGGCAAGTGGATGATCGGTCTGGGT
>NZ_JBEXGU010000393.1:0-1698 GCF_040607515.1 Streptosporangium sp. NPDC005286
TGGAGCCGGCGACGGGCACGGTGCCGCCGGCGCCGTTGTTGACCGCGGGTTTGGGGATCCAGTTGGCGTTCACCGAGACCCATGCGTAGTCGCTGCCCGGAAAGACCGACCCCTGGAAGACCCCCTGGGGGAGCCGGTTGGAGCCGCTCGTGGTGTCGCCCTTCTTACCGCAGTGACCGGCGCTGACGAAACCGTTCTGGGGGCTATGGGTCACCGAGAAGCCGATCGAGCAGCGCTCCGTGGTGCCGATGTAGTAGGCGCTGCCGCCCACGAGGTCGTCGAGCAGGCGGGGGGTCTCGTCGGAGGGCTCGACCCTCACCGCGACCGGGTCCGTGCCGGAGTTCTCCAGGACGTCTGTGGCCACTGCGGCCTCCTTGGAGAGGACGACCACCTTGTTGGTCCGCACGTCGATGTAGCGCACGGCTCCCGTACTCTCGCGAGCGGCCAGAGTGCTGTCCACCTGTTCCCTGATGGCGTCCAGGTCCGACAGGGAGCGGGTGACGATCTCCGCTCGGGCGCCTGTGGCGACGATCTGGGGGATGTCGGCCTCGGAGGTGGTGGCGACCACGAGTCGCTGCGCGACGGTTCCGACGAACCAGGAACCGGCGAAGCGCTCGCCGAGTTTCCCGCGCAGGTCCGCCTCGACCGCCGCCAGGCGGGCCTCGTTGACCAGGCGGGTCTGGGCCTGCTCCTTGGTGAGGTGCAGGTCGCGCTGGAGTGCCTCGATCATGCCCGCCGGTGGTTTCCAGGAGCCCGGGGTGTTCGCCTTCCGAGGCTGGGCGGCGACCGGGGCGGGGGCCAGAGTGAGCGCGGCGATGACTAGGACGCATCCCGTGGTGATGGCGTGTCTGCGGGACATGGGTCTCTCCTCGACCTCGGCTTTCCGGGCGTGAGGGGGGAGAACACCACGTATCGCAGGTTGATCATGCGATGTGGGCGACGCCATGCTAATCCAGCCGTTGCCGGTCAAGGCCTCAACGCCGCGCGCCACGCGGAGGGTGATTTCGGCTGAGGTCCACCGCTGTGTTCCGCTCGTGGCCCGGTTGGTCGCCGGCTACGCCGGGGTGACGGCCGTCCGCCGTCACCAGGGCGCGGCCGATGCCGCCACCGCACATGGGGTTACGACGGCCTCGCGGACCGGGAGCGGGTGGGGCCACCGGATCGTGCGCGGCGGCTCAGCCCGCTTCCGTCGTCGTGTTCGGGGCGGTGCGTGACCGGCGGCGCACCGCGAGGGCGATGTCCACGATCGCCATCACGGCCAGTACGGCCATCACGACGGTGAGCCAGGTGGTACCGGCCTGTTGTCCCGTCCGGCGACATATTCGGACCCCGCCGGGGGAGAGGCCTGGCATGACCGACAACCCTGAGGTGAACGAGAACACGGTGGAGCGCGACGTCTCGGAACAGACCCTGCCTCCCGCCGGTCCACGAGGCGCCGACGGCGAGACCCGGATCGTGGCGAAGCGGTCGGGGGCGGACACCACCTTCCCCGAGCGGCCGCTCCTGGCGGACCCGGACGACGTGCGCCGCATTCCGGGAGAGAAAGGTTCAAAGGGGGCGAGACGGGCCGAGCGGGGCAGGGACAGGTCCGGGTCCCCCGAGCCGGAGGTCGGCCCCACCTCCTGAGGCCCCGTCCGTCCCTTCGAGACGGGACCGGACATGGCGGCGGGGGTCCGTGGCGGAATCATGGGCGCGGCG
>NZ_JBEXGU010000394.1:0-1676 GCF_040607515.1 Streptosporangium sp. NPDC005286
GGCTTCCCGACCATCGACTCAGACCCGCCGAACCCGCTAGGATTGCGACCACCCTGTTTCCAGGGCAACCCCTCTAACTTACTCCAACATCCGGTCGGTGTCCAACTCATGCAGACACGCCCGATTTGTCGGGATAGTGAGAGGGTTTTGCCGGGCACTCCGCCTACCCGGGAGATTCTGGATCCGGGGGCTCGTTGCCCTGCGAGAAGAACACTACCAGGACTCTCACGTCACAGAGACAACTTGCCAACCATCCCCGGGGCTCGCGCGTCCCAAACAGTCATAGGAAGTCGAAGTGCGCAACCAGACGTCAAGCCATTCGCAATCGACTCTGGATACGAAGTAGGCGCGAGGGTCAGGATCCTGACTCCGCCGTGGAGGTGAGCACCATGACCCGCTCGGAGTTCGACGACATCCGCGCGCACATCGACGCGGAGGCCAACCACCCAGGTGACTTGTTGAGGGTTGCCAGGTCTCTGCTGAACGACCTTGAAGACGCACGCATGCGAGAGGCGACCCTCCGCGCCTACTACCTGCGTCTCCTCACCGCGGCTCGGGCAACGGTCGCCGCGGAGGCGGCCGGCTACCCGGAGCCGTTGACCTTCCTCACCGACGAGCTCGCCAAGCGTGGCCAGCTCCCGACATCCGAGGACGAGGTGAACCGGATCCTGGCAGACGCCCACACAGCGGCCATGCTGCTGGCCTATCTTGAGGAGAATCCTCTCGGAACCACCCCGATGAACACCGGAGGGGCTCGCGCGCGCAGGTGTGCCGGCACAAGCCGTAGCATCCCCCGATGAGGCGTTCCACGTCATTGACCTGGTCTTGAACCAAGATCTGTAAGACTCCAGGCATGTTGCAGCGAGGGCTGAATTGGGCTGCGGCGACCCTCGTGGGCGTCTTCGGCTTCGTCTGGACCGGTGTGGTGATGTTCGCAGCCGTCGAGACCTCGGCGTGGACGTGGATCGGGCAGGTCTCCTTCGGGGCCTTCCTCACCTGCTGGGCTCTTTACAAGGCGAGCCTGCTGGTGCGTCGCGCCAAGCCCGGTTTCGTTCCGCGGCATCGCCGGGTGGGGGCCGGACGAGCCACGGCTCCGTGATGGCGCCTCAGGTCGGCCCCGGCCCCCTCCTCACTCTTCAGCGGCCATGGAGGCACTGGGCAGACCAATCACGGAAACGCAGAAGGCCCTGATCTCCAGGAGATCAGGGCCTTCGTTGGTAGCGGGGACAGGATTTGAACCTGCGACCTCTGGGTTATGAGCCCAGCGAGCTACCGAGCTGCTCCACCCCGCGTCGGTGTGTGCTTGAACACTAGCCGCAATTCCCCTCCGGCTGCAAATCGGCGCGGGGACGTGGGTTGACCTATCCCACGCCACCCCGCTCGCGGATGACCCGGTCGCAGTGTGATCACGCAGGTCAGGACGGCCGTGGCCGAAGGCATCGCCCTCACCCGCCACCTCGCGCACGGACGGGGCACCAGAGCTTGAGCGGTGAACGCTTTACGCCGGCTGTGGACCCCGCACGAGGGTTACGCGGCCGGCCTCCCGGCCCCGGTTCAGGAGAAGCCGGGGAAACGCAGAAGATCCCGGTCGCCGTTTCCGGCGACCGGGATCTTCGTTGGTAGCGGGCACAGGATTTGAACCTGCGACCTCTGGGTTATGAGCCCAGCGAGCTACC
>NZ_JBEXGU010000395.1:0-1669 GCF_040607515.1 Streptosporangium sp. NPDC005286
TGGGTACCGACTTCCCCAGACGTTTCACTCCCTGCACTCTCCGCTGCTTGCAGAAACAAGCACAAAACACCCTACTTATGAGCCAAACGCGCTCTTAGTGGGTGTTTGAGAGGTGATCGTTGGGCCGTCTTACCAGGTGGGCATAGGTGAGGCAGGACACGAGACCGGTTTTTACGCCTCTGGCCTGACCGATGAGCAGTGGGCGCTGATCGAGCCGCTGCTGCCCGCCCCGCACTGAGACGGCCGGCCCGAACAAGCATCCACATCACCGACACGCTCGGGCTGCTGATGGCGGTGACGGTGCACTCGGCCGGGTGCAGGACCGCGTCGGGGCCACCACCATCCCGCTAGGGCTGTACTTGAGTGAGCGCTGCCGGGTGGTGTTCGCCGACCATGGCTTCGCCAGCCGACTGGCTTCCGGGAAACCGGAGATCAGGCGTTCACCGGGCGGACTCCAAGCTGTCTGCAAGCCTCCTCCAAGAATGCTGCGGAAGTCTTGGCCATGATCGATCGGATAAATCGGCCGAATAAAAGGAGCAAACCATGCTCGCGCGTTCCAAGCCCAGCGCCGTTCTGTCGGTGCTAGGCCTTCTCGGGGCACTGGCCCTTGTCACCGCCGCCCCTGCCAGCGCCGCTCCTGTCACCGCTGCCCCCGCCGCCATCGTCGAAACCGAACTCGGCATCACCGTCTACGCTCACGATATAGACGAGGAGGGGACCTGGAGCAACGGTGACGAAGTCTTCATCAAGGTCGTGCGTAATGGAGTAAGTCAGCGCTTCGCCCCGACCGATGGCACGGTCGACGTCAACGAGGACGAAGAGGGCCAGATAGTCGAATTCCCGTCGCATTACCCTCTCAAGTTTTCGCCGGGTGAGAAGGTGACGGTCCAGGTGTGGGAAGATGACACTTCCGGAGATGACCTCCTCGCCGAGGCCAAGGACGTCATCGTCGAGTGCAACCGTCCGTTCAGCGGCGTAACCGAAATCTCAAAGCGGAAATACTATCATTACTCGTTCGACGCTAAGTTCCACGCCTTCGGCTGCTGATTTTCGCATTGTGATGTTCTGCGGACAGTGAGAGGGCCGGGCCACCGCGGCATCCCTGTCCATGCGGTATGCGTGAGGCGGCGGCCTGCTCGCCGGACGACGGGCCGAGTGTGAGAAGGGACGGCCGCGCGTGGCCGACCTGTTCGCACGGGGGCGTACCGGCACCCAGGCCGCCGAGGTGGTGCGGGGCGGCCGGATGCCGGGCAGCCGGATGCGTCGGGCCAGGCCTGCTGCGGCGGAAGGAGAGCGCTGGCCTCCCAGGGGCCAGCGCCGCCACGACTACACGTTCCGGCAGCCGGGCGGCCGCCAGGAACAGCCGGTGCGCACGAGGTACATGATCGCGTCCACGACCTCTCGTCGTGGGTGCTTGTCCGGGCGGCCGTCCCAGTGCGGGGCGGGCAGCAGCGGCTCGATCAGCGCCCACTGCTCATCGGTCAGGCCAGGGGCGTAAAAACCGGTCTCGTGTCCTGCCTTACCCATACCCACCTGGCAAAACAGTCCAACGATCACCTCTCAAACACCCACTTAGCTTGACTCTGTCGGGAATCTTGAAAACATCCGGCATGTCGCGAAGGGCGACTGATCGGTAACTGTGAGGCTTCTGGGGTCGGCGAAGTCGGTC
>NZ_JBEXGU010000396.1:0-1627 GCF_040607515.1 Streptosporangium sp. NPDC005286
TCATCACCACGGCGGTGATGACGGCGATCGGCGTCCTGGTGGCGCTGGAGGTCATCTCCGCGCTGGTCGGCCACCCGCTGCGCCTGCTGCCCTACGACCGGATGCTCGCCTGGGCGTCGTCGACGCCGTGGAGCGACCGGCAGGTGATGGCGGGCGCGGGCCTGGTCGGCCTGCTGGGCCTGCTGCTGGTGCTGTTCGCGCTCATCCCGGGACGGCCCACGCTGATCCCGGTGCGGACGGGCGACAAGGACCTGGTCATCGGCATGCAGCGCCGGGGCTTCACCCGGTCGCTGGCCCACACGGCCGAGCGGGTGCAGGGGGTGGACCAGGCCAAGGTACGGCTGGTGGGGAAGACCGTGCGAGTGAACGCCCGCAGCGGCGTCCGGGACACCACCGGACTGGCCGACGCCGTACGGGAGGCGGTGACCGTGCGGATCGCCGCGCTCTCCCCCGTCTGGAACCATCCCGTCCACGTGCACCTGCGAGGGAAGTGAGCGCCATGGACGACAAGACCGCCCGGGGCAACCGGCTGGGGCTGCTACTCGTGGGACTGGCGCTGATGGCCCTGAGCGCCCTGGTGATGGCGCGCGGCGCGGGGGCGTTCCCTCCGGCCGTGGCGTCCGCCCGCGGACCACTCGTGGACGCCCAGACGCGTGCGGCGTTCGCCCGCTACGACCCGTGGCTGTGGTGGGTGGTCGCCGCGGCGGCGATAGTGCTCGCGCTGTTCGGCCTGCGCTGGCTGCTGGTCCAGGGACGCCGCCGGAGGCTGAGCGGCATCCGCCTGGACGGCGGTCCCGCCGGGATCACCGAGGTGGACGCGCACAGCGTGACCGACGCGGCGGCCGCCGAGGCGGGCTCGCACCCCTCGATCATCGGCGCCACCGCCGCGATGATCGGCACGAGCGAGCACCCCGCCGTCCGGATGCGGGTGGCGGTCGCCGAGGACGCGCCGATGAGCGCGGTCCGCGAGCAGCTGAGCGGGGTGGTCATCCCGCACATGCGCCAGACCCTGGAGACCGAGCGCATACCCGCCGTCGCCCGGGTGAGCCTGGGGGACGCGCCGCACCCCCGCAGGACCGTCACCTGACGGAGCGCCGATCATAGGGTGATCAGGGAAACCAACGCTTCGAGGAGACGATGTGCCTTCGGTCGTGAAGATAAACGTGCTGACAGTGTCCGCGGAGATGCGCGAGGAGCTGGAGCGCCGCTTCTCGGGGCGGGCGGGAGTGGTCGAGTCCGCGGACGGGTTCGAGTGGTTCGAACTGCTCCGCCCGGTGGACGGCACCGACCGCTACCTGGTCTACACCCGCTGGCGTTCCGATGAGGACTTCAAGCGCTGGACCGAGAGCCAGGCCTTCCAGCGCGGCCACGCCCAGGCCGCCGCCGAGGCCGGTCAGGGCCAGGGTCACGGGCATGGGCACGGGCAGGAGGCGGCCGGCCCGGCCCAGGGGCACGGCCACGGGCAGGGCCCGGCAGCCTCCGGGGCCGAGCTGTGGTCGTTTGAAGTCGTACAGAGCACCGGGCCCGCGCCCGGAGCCTGATCGCTCGCCGAGGGGGCGCCCGACCGGCCCCGGCCGGGTTCCGAGTCCGCGTTGAGCGGGTAGGCCCCGCTCCCCCTCGTTTCCGG
>NZ_JBEXGU010000397.1:0-1621 GCF_040607515.1 Streptosporangium sp. NPDC005286
ACCGGCGCCACCGCTACCCCCGATCCCCCCCCTCCGCGAGGGCGGCCACGTGGCCCGGCGCCCCCCCGCGGGCCCCACCCCGCCGCGGGCCCCCCCGGGCGGCGAGGTCGGTTCGGCTCCGTCGCCCCACCGCGACGAGGCTCCGCCGCGCCGCTCAACGGGCGGCCTCCGCGGTGAGCCGGTCCGCGAGCCGGGTGACGACCCCGCCCTCGGCGAGATCGTGCGCCACCGCGCAGGCGCGCGCGATCGTCGCCGCCGGCGAGGAACCGTGCGCGACGACGACGGTGCCGATCAGGCCGAGCAGCGCCGCCCCGCCGTAGGCCTCCGGAGCGTAACGGCGGGCCACCGCCCGCAACTCCTCGGCTCCGGCGGCACCGGAACGCGCCACCAGCGTCAGCGCGGCCCGCACCGAACCCTCGACGTTCTTGAGCACCACGTTCCCGGTGAAACCGTCGGTGACGATCACGTCGACGGTGCCCGCGAGCACGTCGTGTCCCTCCACGTTGCCGCAGAAGCGCAACGGCAGCCCGGCGAGCAGCTCACCGGCCCTGCGGGTCAGCCTGTTGCCCTTGCCGGGTTCCGAGCCGATCGACAACAGGCCCACCGACGGGTCGGCGACACCGAGCACGAGCTGGGCGTAGGAGGCGCCGAGCAGCGCGAACTGGGCGATCATCTCCGGGGTGGGGTCGGAGGTCGCCCCGGCGTCGATCAGCACGGTCGCGCCGCCGGTGACCGAGGGCAGCGCGATGGCCAGGGCGGGCCGCAGGACGCCCGGGGCACGCCCGATGCCGTGGATGGCGCACGAGACGACCGCGCCCGTGGAACCGGCCGACACGAACGCCGACACCTCCTTCCGCCGTACGAGGTCGCAGCCGACCGTCAGGCTGGTCGTGGTGGAGAAGACCGCTCCCGCGCCCCGTTCGGTCATCGGGACGACGTCCTCGGCGTGCACCACGCCGATCTCGCCGACGGCGCCGTGGCGGGCGAGCTCGGCGCGGACGGCGCCGGAGCGGCCCACGAGCACCACGGGGATTCCGAGCTCACGCCGGGCCGTGACCGCCCCGGCGACCGTCTCGCCCGGTCCGTGGTCTCCGCCCATCGCGTCGACGGCCACCGGCTCCGACATCACACCCTCCCGACGACAGCATTGGACGACCTCGCACCGGACGACCTCGTGCCGGCCCCACCCGGCCGGTTCACGGCACCTCGGCGATTCGTAGCGGTCCACGGTCAGGTCGGCCCGCATCGAGCGCAGGAACGCCGTCACGTCATCGTGATCGATACCGAAGGAGCGCATGGTCTGCGCGAACGCGGGGAGCACCGGGTCGTCGGTGGTGCCACCCTCCAGCGTGACGGCCAGTCGCGCGGCGGCCAGCCGGACCGCGGCGGCGAGGCCGCCGAGACCCGCGCCGATCACCACGACATGGCTCACGCGCTCCTCCTCGTCGCCAGGTCCGCGGGGTCCGCGCGTACGCGTTCGGATGCGTCTGGCCGGTGGCAGGCGCACGGCCCATGATCAATGGCGTCGGACGACCCATCCCCGGACCGGGCTGCGGATAAATCAACTCATCGCGCAAGAAGGCGTAAAGACGGCGTCGGCTCCCCGGCCCTTGAAGGGCCG
>NZ_JBEXGU010000398.1:0-1583 GCF_040607515.1 Streptosporangium sp. NPDC005286
AAGGCGTTCGCCGACGCCGCCGACGGCACGGGATGGGCCGAGGGCGTGGGCGTGCTGGTGCTGGAACGGCTTTCCGACGCCCGGCGCAACGGCCATCAGGTGCTGGCGGTGGTGCGCGGTTCGGCGGTGAACTCCGACGGCGCGTCCAACGGGCTGACCGCACCGAACGGCCTCGCGCAGCAGCGGGTCATCGAACAGGCTCTGGACGATGCCGGCCTACGCGCCGAAGACATCGATGTGGTCGAGGCGCATGGCACCGGAACTCGTCTGGGCGACCCGATCGAAGCCGAAGCCATCCTCGCGACCTATGGCCAGAACCGGAGCACACCACTTCTCCTGGGATCACTGAAATCCGTCATCGGCCATGCCCAAGCGGCGGCCGGCGTCGCCGGCGTGATCAAGATGGTGTTGGCGATGCAACAGCGGACCCTGCCGTGCACACTGCACATCGACGAGCCATCGTCCAGAGTGGACTGGAGAGGTGGTCAGGTCGAGTTGCTGACCAGCAGCCGACTGTGGCCGGACACTGGTCGTCCGATGCGGGCCGGTGTGTCGTCGTTCGGGATCAGCGGCACCAACGCGCACGTGATCGTCGAGCAGGTGCCGGACCCCGTGTCCGAGCCGGGGCAGCCGTCCGATCCTCCCGCTTCGGAGCTTCCCGCTTCGGAGGCTCCGGCCAAGCCCTCCGAGCCTGGTACGACACCGGGTACGGCGCCCGTCGTGGTGCCCTGGGTGGTCTCCGGTAAGAGCGAGGCCGCGCTCGGTGCCCAGATCGATCGGCTGACGTCCTTTGTGGCCGAGACCGGCGCGGATCCGGTCGATGTCGGCTATTCGCTGGTGGCGGCGCGCTCGGAGTTCGCTCATCGGGCGGTGCTGCTGGCCACCGGCGGCGGTGTGACCGAGGCGGCACGTGGTGTCGCCGGGCCGCCGGGCGCGCTGGCGGTGGTGTTCGCGGGGCAGGGCGCGCAGCGGATCGGGATGGGCCGCGAGCTCGCCGCCCGGTTCCCGGTCTTCGCCCGCGCATTGGACGAGGTTTTCGCGCGGCTGGCGGTCGAGCTGGAGCGGTCACCGCTTGAGGTGATGTTCGGCGCGGACCAGGGGCTGCTGGACCGTACCGAGTTCGCCCAGCCGGCGCTTTTCGCGATCGAGGTGGCACTCTTCCGCCTGGTGGAGTCGTGGGGTGTGACGCCGGACCTGCTGGTGGGGCACTCGATCGGTGAGATCGCCGCCGCGCATGTGGCCGGTGTGCTGTCGCTGGATGATGCCTGCGCGCTGGTCGCGGCCCGGGGCCGGTTGATGCAGCGCCTGCCCGAGGGCGGGGCGATGGTGTCGGTCCAGGCCGGGGAGGCGGAGGTCGAGCCGCTGCTGGAGGACGGGGCCGTCATCGCCGCGGTGAACGGGCCGTCGTCGGTGGTGATCGCCGGGGACGGGGACGCCGTCCTGCGAACCGCCGCGTGTTTCGGCAAGGCCACCCGGCTGCGGGTGAGTCACGCGTTCCACTCGCCGCTGATGGAGCCGATGCTGGCGGAGTTCCGGCAGATCGCCGAGGGGCTGACCTTCCACGAGCCGAGGACGGCGATCGT
>NZ_JBEXGU010000399.1:0-1552 GCF_040607515.1 Streptosporangium sp. NPDC005286
CTCCCCCGCCCGAAGGCGGGGGAGGAAACGCGGCGCGGTGCCGCGTTTCCGGGTGGGTGGTGTAGCCGTAGCCGTCGGCTCGTTGGAGCAGGCGGACGTGGCGGTGGTGGATGCCCTGTACGGTGCCGTGCCGGGTGGTGATGTTGAAGCTTCCGGTGGTGCGGACCGCGACCCGTCCGGTGTGAACTCCGGTGTTCTTGCCGGTCGGGATGGTCGCGCGGACCAGGTCGCCGGTGGCGAACCCCTTGACCTGCTTGGTCCGGGGGAGTCGTAGCCGGGGGAAGCCGTAGCGGTCGGTGCGGGTACGGCAGTAGGTGCCGCGCCCGGTCGCCTTGGCCACGAGCACGGTGAACGGCCAGGTGGTCACGGTGTCGAGGTGGCCGACGTGCAGCGCGTCCAACGTGTGGGATTTCGGTGCGCCGGTGCGGGAGCGGTTCCATTTGGTGCGCCCGCCGGAGGCGTCTGCCACGGGTAGGCCGGTGGCCTCCAGTGCCTGCCACAGTGCCCAGCGGGTGGTGTTGACGGCGGCGGCGTCGCGCAGTGGTGCTTTCGCCTGTTTGAGGATCTTCGCCAGGAGTGTGGGCTTGTCCTTGAGGAACTCCTGCACGGGGGTGGCGTTCTTGGTCTGGTTACACGGAATGCAGGCCAGGGTGAGGTTGCTGACGCGGTCGGAGCCGCCCCGGCTGCGGGGGTGGATGTGGTCGAGGTTGAGCGGTAGGCCGCTCGCGCCGCAGTAGGCGCAGGTGCGCCTCCACTTGGCGAGCAGGTATTCGCGAACCTCGTACCCGGCGAGGGTGCCCTGCTGGTAATCCACTCCTTCAAGCGGCCGTCCGGCCGATAGGGCGTGGGTGTCGAAGGAGACCTTCTCCACGTGGACGGCGGCCACGGGCGCCCACCGGGACAGCCGCGCCACCCACGGCAAGGTGGTGTCGACGCGGTGTCGCAGGGACGGCGCGAACCACCCCTTCGGCCTGGTGCGGTTGAGAAACCGAGGGGAGCGGTAGCGCAGCTTCCGCCCCCGGCGGCCCCGGCGCAGTGCGGCCCGGGAGGCGAGCCTGTCGCGGATCAGCGCGCCCCGGTGGTCGAGCCGGATCGCATACCGTCCGGTCCGGCTCCCGTCATGATCGGTGAACACGGCCAGGCCGGTGTGCTTGGAGCCGGGGTCGACACCGACCTGCACGCCTGCCACGGCGGAGTCGGCAGCCGACCGGTCCCTGAGACGAATGACGAACGGGGTGTGGCGGTGAAGCACCGCCCGCCCGTCCGCCAGCAGACGACGGGCACGGGCGGGATGACACGGGTCGAGCGGGTGGCCGCGACGGTCCAGGACGAACACGACCGGGTGAACCTCACGGTTCGCTCCCTCAGACGCCGAAGCGCCCTCGGGGTGACGCCGGTGCGGCGGTGCGGCCGGACCGGTCTCCCCTCGCCCATGGTGAACACCAGGTACCGCCGCCAGGCGGTGTCCGTGAGCCGTTTCGTGCCCACCCTCGGGCGTGTCTGCTCCCACGGATTCGAGAGCTTGGAGCTGAGGAAGCACCCCAAGGTCGGT
>NZ_JBEXGU010000400.1:0-1520 GCF_040607515.1 Streptosporangium sp. NPDC005286
AAGGCGTTCGCCGACGCCGCCGACGGCACGGGATGGGCCGAGGGCGTGGGCGTGCTGGTGCTGGAACGGCTTTCCGACGCCCGGCGCAACGGCCACCGGGTGCTCGCCGTGCTCCGCGGATCGGCCGTCAACTCCGACGGCGCCTCCAACGGCCTGACCGCTCCCAGCGGCGTCTCCCAGCAGCGGGTGATCCGGCAGGCCCTGGCCGGGGCCGGGCTCTCCCCCTCGGACGTGGACGTGGTGGAGGCGCACGGTACGGGCACCAGGCTGGGTGACCCGATCGAGATCCAGGCCCTGCTGGCGACGTACGGGCAGGATCGGGACCGGCCGCTGCTGCTCGGGTCGATCAAGTCGAACATCGGTCACACCCAGGCGGCCGCGGGGGTCGCGGGCGTGATCAAGATGGTGATGGCCATGCGGCAGGGGATCGTGCCGCGGACGTTGCACGTCAACGCCCCCACGTCGCATGTGGACTGGTCGGCCGGCGCGGTCGGGCTGGTGACCGAGCGCGCCGGGTGGCCGGAGACCGGACGGCCCCGCCGGGCCGGAGTGTCGTCGTTCGGGATCAGCGGCACCAACGCGCACGTGATCGTCGAGCAGCCGTCCGAACAGGCCGAGCCCTCCGAGCCCGCTACGACACCGGGTACGGCGCCTGTCGTGGTGCCCTGGGTGGTCTCCGGTAAGACCGAGGCCGCGCTCGATGCTCAGATCGATCGGCTGACGTCCTTCGTGGCCGAGACCGGGGCGGATCCGGCCGATGTCGGCTACTCGCTGGTCAGGGCCCGCTCGGAGTTCGCCCACCGGGCGGTGCTGCTGGCCGGCGGTGACGGCGCGGCCGAGGTGGCACGTGGCGTCGCCGGCGCGTCCGGTTCGCTGGCGGTGCTGTTCGCGGGACAGGGCGCGCAGCGGATCGGGATGGGCCGCGAGCTCGCCGCCCGGTTCCCGGTCTTCGCCCGCGCGCTGGACGAGGTGTTCGCGCGGCTGGCCGAAAGGCTGGAGAGGTCGCCGGGTGAGGTGATGTTCGGCGCGGACGCCGGGCCGCTGGACCGCACCGAGTACGCCCAGCCGGCGCTTTTCGCGATCGAGGTGGCACTCTTCCGCCTGGTCGAGTCCTGGGGCGTGACACCGGATGTTCTGGTGGGGCACTCGATCGGCGAGATCGCCGCCGCCCACGTGGCCGGTGTGCTGTCGCTGGACGATGCCTGCGCGCTGGTCGCGGCCCGGGGCCGGCTGATGCAGCGCCTGCCCAAGGGCGGGGCGATGGTGTCGGTCCAGGCCGGCCGGGCGCAGGTCGAGCCGGTGCTGGAGGACGGGGTCGTCATCGCCGCGGTGAACGGCCCGTCGTCCGTCGTGATCGCCGGAACCGAGGACGCCGTCCTGCGCGTCGCCGCGCGCTTCGACAGGACCATCCGGCTGCGGGTGAGCCACGCGTTCCACTCGCCGCTGATGGAGCCGATGCTGGCGGAGTTCCGGCAGATCGCCGAGGGGCTGACCTTCCACGAGCCGAGGACGGCGATCGT
>NZ_JBEXGU010000401.1:0-1501 GCF_040607515.1 Streptosporangium sp. NPDC005286
CAACCCAGACCTCCTCCGCATCCGCGTCCTGCTCGGAGACTGACCAACGCGATCACGGAAAGTGGGCCAGACCCACACGCACTTGGCCGTTGACACCCCTGCTGCCGCCTCACGAACCCTGGCCGCCGTCAAAGCCACATCACCGCCACCGGCTAACCGTCATCGGGCTGCGCACGTTTACGCGTATTCGCCTCCGCGGCGGGAGGTGTACGCCGACAACACTCACACGGCGTCACGAGAGCCATGCCCCAGACCCACGGGCATGGCTCTCTTTTTCACTAACACTCCAAGGCAGTTGATCAGCAAGTGGCTCTCAAACCGACCGACACATGGCTCTCGGATCCACCTTCATAGCCACACGTGCGATTTCCCGGCCACAACTCGGTGGTCAAGGTCGCGCTCGCCACCACCACCGCGGGATGGGCGATGACCGTCACAGCCGCAGGGCGTGGATCGAATCGCCCGCCGCCCAGCCGGCGTGCGTGCCGCTGGAGATGCGCTCGGGAGGCCTCACCCTGGCCGGCGGACCGTCGGCCCCCCTGACCGCGTCGAAGACCAGGCAGTCGGAACGGTCTTCGTTCAGGTCGGTGGTCAGCGTGACAAGTTGACATCCTCTCCGCCCTAATGGACGGAGATTCCCGCCTGCCACGTCGTACGCGGCCTCGGGTGGGTTACTGCTTCTTCGCGCGGTGCCGGAACAGGTCCCGGTCTTACCCACACTCCACAGTCGTTTGGCCTGTCCGCCTGCCCGGTGGCCAGAATGTTGATCGCAGCGTTGACATCCCGGTCATGGACGGCCGGCTGAGGCCTCCTCCGTGACGGACGTTCACGTCTTTGGCATCCCCAGCCACGCACACCGCCCGCCTCGAGTTCAGCGGCGCCCGGCCGGTGTCGAAGCTCGCGTGGCCCATCGACCCGGTCGACCGCAGGTCGATCGGCAGCAGCGCGGTAACGGGTCTCCGGTCACCCCTCGCGCGAACACCTTGAACCGCGTCTTCGAGTCGTCGTACGCCCACGAAGAGGTCTCGATCACCTGCGCCCGGAGCGAATCCTTCCCCGATCAGTTGAGGTGGAAGACCTCCTCGAGCGAGACCATGCCCTCGTCCGGGCGGCCGTCGAGGCTCTCGAAGAACGGCGCCATCTCGGCCTGCCATCGGGCGTTGACCTCTGTCGCGGCCATGGCCTCGCGGGCCGCCTCGAAGTCCTCGGTCTCCAGATAGCCGACCAGCAGCCCGTCCTCGCGCAGGAAGAGCGAGTAGTTGTGCCAGCCGGTGGCGCTCAGGGCGTCGAGCATCTCGGGCCAGACGGCACGATGGCGCTCGCGGTACTCCTGGAGGCGCTCCGGCCTCACCTTCAGCAGGAAGCAGACACGCTGCATGGGATTGCCCTTCTCGGGTGTGGCCCGCGCCCCGGCTCAACCGGGGCGGGGCCGGGCGGGGTTTTGGGTGCGAATTAGAAAATGTGGTTTTTGTGCGTTTAGAAGTCTAAGGGCGGGCCCCAC
>NZ_JBEXGU010000402.1:0-1499 GCF_040607515.1 Streptosporangium sp. NPDC005286
GGTCGGCGACATCACCTCATGGGAGAGCCACAGAGGATCGGGCAGGGTGCAGGTCGAGCTGTCGGCGGGTGACCACTCAGATATCACCGACTTTGTTTGAAGTCTTCATGTAGACGGTGGCCCCGCCGGCTGCTGGGTCTGCAGCCAGCTGGTGAGGTGTCGCGCCGCGAGCGCTATCCATGAGGGTGCTGCGCAGGCCCTGTGCTCGAACATCGGTCACATCACTCGAGGAGGGCCTGTTGCGCATCACCTGCGGGATCGACTGGTCGGAGCGACACCATGACATCGCGTTGATCAACGCCGACGCTGCGATCGTGACCAGAGCCAGGATCGGTGACGACCTGGCCGGCTTTCGGCGGCTGACCGAACTACTCGCCGAGCACGCTGGGCCCGACGGGCCCACCTCCATCGAGATCGCCATCGAAACAGACAAGGGTCTGCTGGTCGCGGCCCTGGTGGCGGCCGGGTTCACCCTGTTTGCGATCAACCCCAGGGCGGTGGCCCGGTATCGGGAACGGCACGGGCAGGCCGGCGGTAAGTCCGACCCTGGCGACGCCGCGGTCCTGGCCGACATCTTGCGCACCGACCGTCATCGGCATCGGCCGTTGCCCGCCGACACTAATCTCGCCCGAGGGGTGAAGGCGGTCGCTCGCCAGCATCAGGAAGCCATCTGGGCGCGGCAGCAGACGGTGAATCGGTTGCGCTCGCTGCTGCGCGAGTTCTACCCGGCCGCGCTGGCGGCGTTTCCGATCCTGACCCAGCGTGCGGCGTTGACGGTGCTGCGGGCCGCGCCCACGCCGCAAGCCGCGGCGAGGTTAACACCCAGCCGGATGGAGACGCTTTTGCGCAAGGCCGGGCGGCGTATCGATCCAGCACTGCCGGAGCGTCTGTCGACTCAACTGCGCCAAGAGCAGCTGCGCCAGCCCGCCGAAGTGGAGCAGGCCTTCGGGGTTGCCGCCGCCGGCCTCATCGACGTCATCGTCGCCATGACCGGCGCCATTGACACGCTGCAAGAGCAGCTCACCGGCCTGTTCACCCGCCACGACCAGGCGCAGATCGTCACCAGCATGCCAGGCCTGGGCACTGTGCTCGGTGCGCGAGTCCTGGGCGAACTCGGTGATGACCGCAGCCGCTTCACCGACATCGCCGGACTGCGCGGCTTCGCGGGCACCGCTCCCATCACCCGCGCATCAGGCAAGATGAAGATCGTCTCAGCCCGGTATATCCGCAACAAGCGCCTGGCCGACGCCTGCCACTGGTGGGCCTTCGCCGCGATCACTAAATCGGCCGGCGCCCGAGTTCACTACGACCAGCGGCGAGCCGCCGGAGACACCCACAACGGCGCCCTGCGCAACCTGGCCAACAAGCTGCTGGCCAAGCTCTGGCACTGCCTGCACAACGGCGTGCTCTACGACGAAGCCACCGCCTGGCCCACCCCTAAGGAAAAGATTGAATCAGCCGCCGCTTGACACCTCACCCACGTGAGGTGTCTACATCCC
>NZ_JBEXGU010000403.1:0-1488 GCF_040607515.1 Streptosporangium sp. NPDC005286
TACTCCAGCCGTACTTAGTGATCTCTGATGCGTTGTCGCTGGTAATGGGCTCGCCGAGCGCGTGTCTGGTGGCGTAGTCGCCATGCAGACCAGTGTCGGATGTGCTGCTCGTCGATGGGCGGCCGGGTCAGCAGGGCGAACAGACGGCGGATCTCATTGGCGGAGATCATGATCGATTGACCGGCGGGTCCGGTGCCATCGCGTAAGGGGGATGTTCGCTCATCGTGGTGAAACGGGTCGGGTTCGTCGGCGAGGGTGGCTCGGGTGACGGCGAGGAAGGCCAAGGCGAGCATGGCCAGCGTCATGTACCGGTACCAGGCCGGATAGAGCCGGACCTGGTAATGGTCCAAGGCGACCTCGTTCTTACCCGTCTGGAAGCACTCCTCGATCGTCCAGCGGGCGCCGGCCACGGCCACCAAACGGCCGATCGGCGTCGGGCCCGGGGTGTGACACAGGTAGAAGGCCAACTGCGAGGGTGTGCTGATGGAGCGGCGGATCAGTAGCCGGTGGACCGGGCTGGTGGTGGCGACCACCGCCCAGTCATAGCGCCGTTCTCCTTTGGCGCCGTTGCCGCACGACAGTCGCTGCCAGGCTGTCTTGCCGAGCCTTTTAGCGATGACATCGGCGCGGACCTTGCCCGCACCGGTGGTGAGGTGATGGTCGCAGGCCACGGCCAGCACGTAGCTGAGCTGTTGGTTTTCCAGGAAGCGGCGCAGCGGTCCGTTGTCGCCGTAGGCCTCATCGGCCGTGACCCAGCCGAAAGGCACACCGGCCGTGATCGCCCGGGTGATCATCGCCTGCAGGAGTTGCGGCTTGGTGGCGAACCCCACCTCCTGGGGAATCTTCGCTGCGGCGCACCGCTGGGCATCGGCGATCCAGGAGGTGTGAGGAAGGTAGAGCTCCCGGTCCAGCAGAGCGTGTCCGCGGGGTGTGGCGTAGCCGAGAAACACCCCGATCTGACAGTTGGTGATCTTCCCGGCGGTGCCGGTGTACTGCCGCTGCACCCCGGCTGAGCACGTGCCCTTCTTCTCGAAGCCGGTGTCGTCACCGACCAGGACCCCGTCGGCGATGCCCAGGTGGTCGATCACATAGTCGCGGACATCGTCACGTACCCCGTCTACGTCCCACTTCGCCGCGGTCAGCAGTCGCTGCATCCCGTCCGGGGTGCTGTCACCGGCGTACTCGGCCAGTGACCAGCCGGTCTTGCGTTCCAGGCCGGACAACAGCCCTTCGATGCACGAACGGGCGCGCAGGCGCACTTCCCGCCGCTTGAATCGGCCTGCGACATGGGCGAACGCGTCATCCAAAGCGGCGTGCAGACGAGTGACGTCCAGGTGTTCTACTCTGGCCAACGCGGCCACCGCATGATCTTCAGTTCCATCACACCTGAATGGTCACAGCGGTGGCCGTCCCTCGAACCTGTGGCCCTAGGCCTACAGGTTCACATGCGCACGAACTTGCTCGGCCTCACGATCTGCGGCTGGAGTA
>NZ_JBEXGU010000404.1:0-1435 GCF_040607515.1 Streptosporangium sp. NPDC005286
TTTTTTTGTTTTTTTTCTGTGTTTTGATCTCCCTAGTCGGCCTGCCCCCCTCCCCCGGCGGGGTGGTGGCCCGGCGGGGGCGGCGGCCCCCACGGCCCGTGGAGCGTCCCTACCGGAGCGCGGCCCGCTGGTCCGCCGCCACCACGGCGACCCACACCATCGCGGTGATCGCGCCGATGGCCAGGGTCAGCGATCCTGCCTGCCCGCCCGACATCGCCCAGATGTCGCCAAAGGCGAAGACCAGACCGCTGAGCCGCGAGGCGGCGGCGAAGCCGGGGCGGCCGGCGCGGGAGAAGTGGCGGCCCAGCACGAAGCAGGCGGCGATGAGCGCGGTGAACGCGATGGATCCGGCGACCATGTGCATGAGGGCGCTCCCGCTCAACGTACCCGTCTGGCCCAGCGGGGTGCCGGCCGGGAAGCCGTCGCCCGGGTCCATGACGAACACCCCGGCGGCGGCCGTCGCGACGCCGTTGACCAGGATCAGCCTGGGCGCCCAGGTGCCGCCGGGCGTGCCGTGCAGCACGCGGCGCAGGCCGATCGCGCCGGCGATCGTCAGAGCGCCGCTGACCAGGAAGTTGGCGATCTGCAGCCAGCCCAGGTCGCCGGTGCTCAGCATGCTCAGGGGGTGACGCATCAGGTCGAAGCCCTCGCGGGTGAAGGCCTGGGCCAGCGACACGACCGTGAAGAGGGCCGCGGCGGCGACGGAGCAGGCGAGCAGGGTGCGCGTCGCGGGGGTGACGGGGGTGACGGTGCCGGACTGGACGGCGGTCATGATTGCTTCCTCTCTGGTGCGACGGGGCTCCGTCGCCGTACTCGGTCCGCCGGTCTCACCCGGCCTCGCTGACGCGTCGAACGAGGAGGGCGGGAATCGACGCCGTCCCGCCGTCACACTCCTGAACTGCGGATACGTCACCCCATCCGCATTCCCTGTCACATCGCATTCCCTGTCACATCAGGCCGCGGCCCAGGTCAGGCGAGGCATGTCGATTTCCGCCGGTCCGAATCGACGCGTAGCCGGAGACCGGCGAGGATCGGTTCTCTGACCACCCGAAGGAGATATGACGATGCAGTTCCTGATGACCACCAAGGGCGGCGACGCGGCACCCCCGAGCGAGGCGGTCCACGCGGAGATGGCCGCGTTCGTCGAGGAGATGACCCGGGCAGGGGTGCTGCTGGCGACCGGTGGCCTGGACCCGGCCGGCATCCGCGTCTCGGCCTCCGGTGGCGAGATGACCGTCACCGACGGGCCGTTCACCGAGGCCAAGGAGGCCATCGTCAGCTTCGCACTCATCGAGGTGGGCTCGAAGGAGGAGGCCGTCGAGCTCTCCCGGCGCTTCTGGAAGATCATCGGCGACGGCGCGGGCACCATCCAGCAGGTCTTCGGTATCGGAAGAGCACACCTCAGAAAACCAGTCACAGAACAAAACATCGAGGA
>NZ_JBEXGU010000405.1:0-1427 GCF_040607515.1 Streptosporangium sp. NPDC005286
GGGGTGGATGCCGAGCATCCGTTGACGGCGGTGATTCATACCGCGGGTGTGCTGGATGACGGGACGATTCCGTCGTTGACGGCGGAGCGGTTGGAGACGGTGTTGCGGCCGAAGGTGGATGCGGCCTGGTATCTGCATGAGCTGACCCGGGGTCTGGATCTGGCGGCGTTCGTGGTGTTCTCGTCGGTGGCGGGGACGTTCGGTGGGGCGGGGCAGGGTAACTACGCGGCGGCGAACGCGTTTTTGGACGCGTTGGCGGAGGTGCGGCGGGCTGAGGGGCTGGCGGGGTTGTCGCTGGGGTGGGGTGCCTGGGCGCAGGACGCCGGGATGACGGGCACGCTGAGCCAGGCGGATATGCGGCGGATGGCGCGGGCGGGGATGATGCCGTTGTCGCCTGAGCAGGGTTTGGCGTTGTTCGAGGCCGCTGTTGCGATGAGTCGTGCGGTGGTTGTGGCGGCGCGGTTTGATGTGGCGGCGGCGCGCACGCAGGGTGAGGTGCCTCATCTGTTGCGGGGGTTGGTGCGTGGGGTTCGCCGGTCGGCGGTGTCGGTGTCGGTGTCGGGGGTGGGTGATGGGGCGTTGGTTCGGCGGTTGGCCGGTCTGGGGCAGGCCGATCGGGTGCGGTTGGTGGTTGAGCTGGTTCGGGGTGAGGTGGCCACGGTGCTGGGGCATGCTTCGCCGCAGCTGGTGGAGGTGCGGCGGGAGTTCCGGGAGTTGGGGTTCGACTCGCTGACCGCGGTGGAGTTGCGTAACCGGTTGAACGGCGCGACGGGGTTGAGGTTGCCGGCGACGTTGGTGTTCGACTATCCGACTCCGGTGGTGCTGGCGGAGTTCCTGCTGGGCAAACTGCTCGGCGAGCAGGCCGACGTGATCATCCCCACGTCCGTCGTGCCTGCGGCGGACGACCCGATCGTGATCGTGGGCATGGCGTGCCGCTATCCGGGCGGGGTGAGTTCCGCGGAGGACCTGTGGCGGCTGGTGGCCGAGGGCGGTGATGGGATCGGCGAGTTCCCGACGTCCCGGGGTTGGGATCTCGACGGGTTGTACAACCCGGATCGGGAGAATCGCGGTACCAGTTATGTGCGTGAGGGTGGTTTCCTGCATGAGGCGGGGGAGTTCGATCCGGGGTTCTTCGGGATCTCGCCGCGTGAGGCGTTGGCGATGGATCCGCAGCAGCGGTTGCTGCTGGAGGCCACCTGGGAGGCGATCGAGCGGGCGGGGATGGATCCGGTCTCGCTGCGTGGCAGCCGTACCGGGGTGTTCGCCGGGGTGTCGTATCACGACTACGCGTCAAGCGTGGAGTTCCCGCCGGATGTGATGAGTTTCTTCGGCACCGGTAATGCCGGGAGTGTGTTGTCGGGTCGGGTCTCGTACGCGCTGGGCCTGGAGGGTCCGGCGATGACGGTGGATACGGCGTGTTCGTCGTC
>NZ_JBEXGU010000406.1:0-1389 GCF_040607515.1 Streptosporangium sp. NPDC005286
ACGCGAGGCTCCGAACCGCTCATCGGCCAACCACCCCTGCAACAGACCCAGCACCCCAGCCGTCACCGCATGCGCCGACTCCACTACGCCGGTGTCCTCGGAGGAACCGACGGTGAACGTCACCACGTCCGGCACCGAATCCAGCGAGGCGAGATCTCCGGTCAGCTCGACCACGCTCGCACCGGTCTCCGCGCCCGGCACCTCCGCCAGCGCGGTCCAATCCAGCCCGAACAACGAATCCCGCTCCACCCCACGGCCACCGCCGACGAGTTGGTCGGGCGAGAACGGGCGCAACACCAGCGACCGCGCCGACAACACCGGCTCCCCCGCGGCATCCACCGCCGTCAGCGTGACCGAGTCGTCACCGGCCCGGACCAGCCGCACCCGCAGCATCGCCGCCCCACCCGCGTGCAGGCTCACCTCCCGCCAGGAAAACGGCAACCGCGTACCCCCTGCGGCATCCAGCCCGACAAAGGCCACCGCGTGCAACGCCGCATCCAGCAGAGCCGGATGCACCCCGAACGAACCCGCATCCGACGCCGCCTGCTCGGGCAGCGCGACCTCGGCGAAGATCTCCCCATCGCACTGCCATGCGGCCCGCAGCCCCTGGAACACCGGACCGTACCCCAGCCCTCGAACGGCCAGCTCGTCATACAGCCCGTCCAACTCGATCGCGGTCGCCCCGACCGGCGGCCACACCACCGCATCGAACCGCGCAGCGGCCCGACCATCCGTGGCGAGCGTGCCCGTCGCATGCCGCACCCACGGCACATCCTCCCCAGCCTGCGCCGACCGAGAATAGACACTCAAAGCACGCCGACCGGACTCCTCCGGCGCACCCACCGCGATCTGCATCACAACCGCGTCATCCTCGCCCAGCACCAGCGGCGCGGCCAGGGTCAGCTCCTCGACCACCTCGCAGCCGACCTGGTCACCGGCCCGGATCGCCAGCTCAAGGAACCCGGTACCCGGGAGGACCACCACCCCGCCCACCGCATGATCAGCCAGCCACGGATGCGACCCCACCGACAGGCGGCCGGTCAGCAGCACCCCGTCCGAGTCGGCCAGGCCCACGGCGGCGCCCAGCAACGGGTGCCCGGCGGCGGCCAGCCCCGCCGCGGCCACATTCCCCACCTGGGAACCTGCTCCCACGGGCCAGTACCACTGGTGCTGGAAGGCGTAGGTCGGCAGGTCCACCCGGCGCCCGCCGGGCAGCACCTGCCGCCAGTCCACCGCCACGCCGCGGACGAACAGCTCGGCCGCCGAGACCAGCACCCGCTCCAGGCCACCGTCATCGCGGCGCAACGTCCCGGCGATCACGGTGGTGGCATCCGTCTCGTCCACGCACTCCTGAACCCCGACCGTCAGCACCGGATGCGGGCTCACCTC
>NZ_JBEXGU010000407.1:0-1323 GCF_040607515.1 Streptosporangium sp. NPDC005286
TACCGGCGACGGCGGCCCGGTAGTACCGGCTCGGCTGGGAGACGGACTGACCGTTGTTCAGCGTGCCGGTGTAGGTCTTCGGGTAGCCGCTGCAGACCGCCGGAGCGGGCGAGACGGTGCCCGGCGGGGTGGCTGCGCTGCCGGTCAGCAGGGTCAGGTCGTAGGCGGTGAGGATCTCGTTGAGCGGCTGGAAGTAGGTGACGCCACCCGTGGTGCAGTTGCCGGAGCCGCCGGAGGTGACCCCCTGGGCCTGGTCCACCGAGATGAACGAACCACCCGAGTCACCCGGCTCGGCGCAGACACTGGTACGGCCCAGGCCGTGGATGGTGCCCTGGGGGTAGGTGACGCTGGCGCTGAGCTGCCGGATGAGACCGCAGTGCCAGTCGGTGGTGGAGCCGGACCGGCAGATCGAGGCACCCTCCAGGGCCGGCCTGGAACCGGCGACGGGCACGATGCCGCCACTGCCGTTGCTCACCACCGGCCTGGGCGTCCAGCCGGCGTTCACCGCGACCCAGGCATAGTCGTTCTCGGGAAAGGACGACGCCCGGAAGACCCCCTGGGGCACCCGGTCGAAACCGGTGGTGGCATCACCCGTCTTACCGCAGTGACCGGCACTGACGAAACCCGCCTGGGTCCCGCGCATCACCGAGAAACCGACGGAGCAACGATTCGAACTGCCGATGTAGTAGGCGTCACCACCCTGCACGTCAGTGAGGAGCCGGGGCCGCTCGGTGGACGGCACCACCTTCACCACGCTCGAGTCGGCCCCCACTGCCTCCACGAGATCCTCGGTTGCCAGGGGGCTCTTCGACAGGATGACGATCCTGTTGTTCCTGGCGTCGACGAAGCGCACATCGCCCCCTCCGCCACGTCCCGGCAGGTCCACGTTAAGGTCACTGATGAGCCCGGCGAGTTCGGTCAGCGACCGTTTGACGAGTTCGGCTCTGGCGCCCGCCGCGACGATGGTGGGGAGGTCGGCGGGCTTGGTGGTGGCCACCACGAGAGTCTGTGAAATGGTTCCCATCAGCCACGAGCCGCCGAAACGCTCGCCGAGCGCCTCGCGGAGGTCTGCCTCGATCCCCGACATACGGATCTCGTTGGCCAGACGTGCCCGCACCTGTTCCTTGGTCAGGCCCAGGTCGCGTTGGAGCGCCTCCAGCATGCCCGACGGCGGTTTCCAGGCGGACGCGGTGACCGGAACGTCCTGCGCCCGGGGTCCGGCGGCGATGGCCGGCACGCCCGTCAGGGTGAGCGCGGTGACCGCCAGCACGCAGCCCGTGGCGACGACATGTCTGCGGGACATGAATCCCTCCTCGACCTCGG
>NZ_JBEXGU010000408.1:0-1304 GCF_040607515.1 Streptosporangium sp. NPDC005286
CGGAGGAGGGAGCCGCAGCGTGCTGCGGTGACCGACGACAACGCGGCGAGGCGCCGCCTGACCGACCGCAGTAGGCAAAAGATCCGCAGGACAGGACCTAGGCGTACCGGCCGCGCTCCGCCCTCAGTCGTCGTCCTCCCAGGCCTGGTCCTCCTTCTTCCAGTCCTCGTTCCGATCGGCCGCGGTCTTCAGCGCGTTGGCCGCGGCCTCGCGCGTCGGGTACGGTCCCATCCGGTCCTTGTTCGGGCAACCCTCGTCAGGTTCGACGGCCATGTGCTTCAGGCAGAACCACCATTGGTCACTCATGCGGCAATCCTGCCCAGTGGGAAGCGCAACTAGACTGTGGAACCATGACGACACTGCTCCAGCCCGGGCGGATCTCTCCCCTCCGCAGGGTTCCCTCTCACATCCAGCGGCCGGAGTACGTCGGGAAGAAATCCCCGAAGACCGGAGAGGCCGACGTCAAGACCCCCGAGATCGTCGAGCGGATGCGGATCGCGGGCAAGCTGGCGGCTCAGGCGCTCGAAGAGGTCGGCAAGCACGTGGCGCCCGGCGTCACCACCGACGAACTCGACCGGATCGGCCACGAGTTCCTCTGCGAGCGGGGAGCGTATCCCAGCACGCTCGGCTACCGGGGATATCCCAAGTCACTGTGCACCTCGATCAACGAGGTGATCTGCCACGGCATCCCTGACGACACCGTGCTGCGCGACGGCGACATCGTCAACGTCGACATCACCGCCTTCATCGGGGGCGTGCACGGCGACACCGACGCCACCTTCCTGGTCGGCGACGTCGACGAGGAGTCACGGCTGCTGGTCGAGCGCACCCGTGAGGCCACCAACCGGGCCATCAAGGCCATCGCCCCCGGCCGGCAGCTCAACGTGGCCGGTCGCGTGATCGAGGCCTACGCCAAGCGGTTCGGTTACGGCGTGGTCCGTGACTTCACCGGCCACGGCATCGGCACCACGTTCCACTCGGGCCTGATCGTCCCCCACTACGACGACCCGTCACTGGCGGTCACGCTGGAGCCGGGCATGACGTTCACGATCGAGCCCATGCTGACGCTCGGCACCATCGACTACGACGTCTGGCCCGACGGCTGGACCGCCGTCACCAAGGATCGCAAGCGGACCGCCCAGTTCGAGCACACCATTCTGGTGACCGAGACCGGCCACGAGATCCTGACACTGCCCTAGGCCCTGTCCCTTGGATCTTTTGCCTACTGCGGTCGCCCAGGCGGCGCCTCGCCGCGTTGTCGTCGGTCACCGCAGCACGCTGCGGCTCCCTCCTCCGCCTTGCGA
>NZ_JBEXGU010000409.1:0-1290 GCF_040607515.1 Streptosporangium sp. NPDC005286
TCGGCAATATCTAGCAAGGGATTCGAGGATCTCTTCCGCGGTCTTCTTCCACACGAACGGCCGCGGGTTGTCATTCCATTGGTCGATCCAGGTGCGGATGTCCTTCTCCAGGGCTTGGACGCTCTTATGGGCTCCGCGCCTGATCAGCTGGTCGGTCAAGAAACCGAACCAGCGCTCGACCTGATTGATCCAGGAGGAGCCGGTCGGGGTGAAGTGCATATGGAACCGAGGGTGGCGCGCCAGCCACGCCTTGATCGCCGGGGTCTTGTGCGTGCCGTAGTTGTCGCAGATCAGATGGATGTCCAGCCCAGCCGGGACCGTCTTGTCGATCGTGATGAGGAACTTCTTGAACTCGGCGGCGCGGTGCTGACGGTGCAACTCGCCGATCACGGTCCCGTCTTCGATGTTGAACGCGGCGAACAGGCTGGTGATCCCGTTGCGTACGTAGTCGTGGGTGCGCCGCTCGGGCATCCCCGGCATCATCGGCAGCACCGGCTGTGAGCGGTCCAGGGCCTGGATCTGGGACTTCTCATCCACGCACAACACCACCGCGCGCTCAGGCGGGTTGTGATACAGGCCGATGACGTCGACGACCTTCTCCACGAACAGCGGATCACTGGACAGCTTGAAGGTCTGGGCCCGATGGGGTTTGAGCCCGAAGTCCCGCCAGATCCGTCCGATCGTCGACCTGGACAGTCCGCTGCGCCGGGCCATCGAGGTCCTCGACCAGTGCGTGGCGCCGGTGGGGGTCTGTTCCAGTGTCGCCACCACGACCTGTTCCACCTGGTCCAGGGTGATCGAGGGTGGCCGGCCCGGCCGCGCCTCGTCGATGAGGCCGTCCAGTCTCAGGCGCAGGAACCGGGTGCGCCACTTGGACACCGTGTCCGGATGCACCTGCAGTTCGGCGGCGATCTGTTTGTTGTCCTTGCCGTCCGCACACGCCAGCACGATCTTCGAGCGCATCGCCAGGACCTGTGAGGACTTACTGCGCTGTGCCCAGCGTCGTAGCGTCACCCGCTCGGTGTCGGTCACCGTCAGTTCTGACTTCGGCCGCCCGGAACGCGCCTCGTCGGCCAAGGCGTCCAGGCCGCCGCGGGCAAAGGCCGCACGCCACTTACGCACCGTGGCCAGCGCTGTTTTCAGCTCTCGTGACACCTGCGCGTTACTCGTCCCCGGCTCGGCGCATGCCAGCACGATCTTCGCCCGGATCGCCAATCTCGACGACTCCGCCGACATGGCACTCAGCTGAGCACGCTCGGCCTCGGTCAGCTGAATCTCCACCGCGGAGGG
>NZ_JBEXGU010000410.1:0-1270 GCF_040607515.1 Streptosporangium sp. NPDC005286
GGGGGGGCGCCCCCCCCGGCGCCCGGGGCCCCCGCGGCCCCGCGCCGCCCGCGGGGGCGCCGGCCCCCCCGCGCGCGCGGCCCCCCCCCCCGCCTCGCGAGATCTCGCGAGGCGGGCGGCGCACCTCGCTGTCGTTGGTAGGACTACAGAGGCGGAAGCCGTACACCATGCGTTTTGACTCACTGATCGACTCGGTAGGCCGGACCCCGATGGTCGGCCTGCCCAGGCTCTCGCCCTCGGAGGACGTGCGGATCTGGGCCAAGCTCGAAGACCGCAACCCGACAGGTTCGATCAAGGACCGTCCGGCGCTGTGGATGATCGAGCAGGCGGAGAAGGACGGGCTCCTCCAGCCGGGCTGCACCATCCTCGAACCCACGAGCGGCAACACCGGCATCTCGCTGGCGATGTCCGCCCGGCTCAAGGGTTACCAGCTGATCTGCGTGATGCCGGAGAACACCTCCGAGGAGCGCCGCCAGCTGCTGCGTATGTGGGGGGCGCAGATCATCTCCTCGCCCGCGGCGGGCGGCTCCAACGAGGCGGTCAGGGTCGCCAAGGGGCTGGCCGCCGAGAACCCCGACTGGGTGATGCTCTACCAGTACGGCAACCCGGCCAACTGGCGCTCGCACTACGAGTCGACCGGGCCGGAGATCCTGGCGGACCTGCCCTCCGTCACCCACTTCGTGGCCGGTCTGGGCACCACGGGCACCCTGATGGGCGTCGGCCGGTTCCTGCGCGAGCACGTCCCCGACGTGAAGATCGTCGCCGCCGAGCCGCGTTACGGCGAGCTGGTGTACGGCCTGCGCAACGTCGACGAGGGCTTCATCCCCGAGCTGTACGACGCCGAGGTCCTGACCACGCGCTTCTCCGTCTCCTCCGCCGACGCGCTGCGGCGCACCCGGGAACTGCTGGCCGCAGAGGGCATCTTCGCCGGGGTCTCCACCGGAGCCGCGTTGCACGCCGCGCTCGGCATGGCGGCCAAGGCCGTCAAGGCGGGGGAACGGGCCGACATCGTCTTCGTGGTCGCGGACGGCGGCTGGAAGTACCTGTCCACCGGTGCCTACGAGGGGACGCTGGACGAGGCCGAGGAGCGGCTCGAAGGCCAGCTCTGGGCCTGATGTGAGGCTTCCGCGACGGGTCGGGGCGGCGGGTTCCGTGAGGCCTGTGGCGGGAACGGCGCCGGGGCCGGTGGGTACGGGGCTTCACGCTGTTTGACCAGGTCGCTGATCAGCGACCAGGCGTAGGGCAGTGAGTCTCTGACGCAGATCGGAAG
>NZ_JBEXGU010000411.1:0-1225 GCF_040607515.1 Streptosporangium sp. NPDC005286
TCGAGCACTTGCGCGGCGCCCACTTGGTCGCGGCCGCGGACCTGGACGCCGGATATGCCGACAACACCGATCTGACGATCACTGAGGACGGGGCGCCCGCGCTCAAGCGGCGCCGCGGTTCTGATGCCCCCAAGGCCGCCGAGGACCTGGCCGAGGCGATCGCTCGGTGCATGCCGGAGCGCTCGCTGCTGTCCATCGTGGCGCGTACCGCGCACTGGCTGGGCTGGCACCACCACTTCGGCCCGGCGTCCGGCTCGGACCCGAAGATCAAAGATCTGCTGGGCCGGTACTCGCTGGCGGTGTTCACCGGCGGCATCAATGTCGGCCCGTACGAGGCGGCCAAGCACCTGTCGGGGATCTCGGCCCGGGAGCTGTCGATGGTGCGTAACCGCCACATCGACCTCGCCAAGCTGAACGCCGCGATCGCCTGCGTGGTCAACGCTTTTGCCGAACTGGACGTGGTCAAGGCGTGGGGGGATGGCAGCGCGGTGGCCTCCGACGGCACCCAGGTGGAGACCTACATCGACAACCTGCTGGCCGAGACCAGCATCCGGTACGGCGGGGTGGGCGGCATCGCCTACCACTACATCTCCGACACCTATGTCGCGTTGTTCTCCCGGTTCATCCCGTGCGGGGTGTGGGAGGCGGTGCACCTGATCGAGGGCCTGTTGGCCAATACCTCCCAGGTGCAGCCGACCACCGTGCACGCCGACACCCAGGGCCAGTCGACGCCGGTCTTCGCCCTGGCCACGCTGTTCGGGTTCGACCTGATGCCGCGTATCCGCAACTTCAAGGATCTGATCTTCTTCCGCGCCGGCCCGCAGCTGATCTACCCGCACATCGACGAGCTGTTCGGCGAACGCGGCCGCAACGTGATCGACTGGGAGCTGATCGAGCGGCACTGGCGCGACCTGATGCAGGTGGCCATCTCCATCAGCGAGGGCCGCCTGTCCTCGGCCACCTTGATGCGGCGGCTGCGCTCCAACTCCCGCAAGAACCGCATCTACAAGGTCTTTCGCGAGGTCGGCCGCAGCGTGCGCACGGTGGCACTGCTGCGCTACCTGGCTGATCCGGCGCTGCGCGCCCGCGTCACCGCGGCCACCAACAAGGTCGAGACCTACAACGCCTTTTCCCAGTGGCTCGGGTTCGGCAACAACGGCGTGATCGCCCACAACGACCCCGACGAGCAGGAAAAACTGATCAAGCTCAACACGTTGCTGGCCA
Organism: Streptosporangium sp. NPDC005286; assembly: GCF_040607515.1. Taxonomy (NCBI): domain Bacteria; kingdom Bacillati; phylum Actinomycetota; class Actinomycetes; order Streptosporangiales; family Streptosporangiaceae; genus Streptosporangium; species Streptosporangium sp. NPDC005286. The sequence goes on from NZ_JBEXGU010000411.1 coordinate 1,225, forward strand.
A
>NZ_JBEXGU010000412.1:0-1201 GCF_040607515.1 Streptosporangium sp. NPDC005286
CTAGTGGCGTGTCACCGAACCTTGCTGGGCTATTTGATCTCGGCGGGTGAGCAGGCCAGCCTGGTCCCGGAGTAGTTCTGGGAGGTGGGCGTGGCGCGTAAACCCGAGGTGTTCGTTCGTGCGTTGACGATGGAGGAGGGACGGCGCCTGCAGAGGATCACCCGGTCGGCCAAGGATCCGGTGAAGCTGCGGCGAGCGATCGTGGTGCTGATGTCCGCGCAAGGGCAATCCGCTTCCGCTATCAAGGCGTTGATGCAGGTCAGTGACGACTACGTGCGCCAGGTGGTGCACGCGTTCAACGAGCGGGGGTTCGAGGCTTTGGACCCAAAATGGAGCGGGGGTCGTCCGCGGAGGATCAGTGAGTGGGTGCGAGAACGCATTTGCCTGATCGCCCGGACGACCCCCGCCGAGTGGGGCATCACCGGCTTTTCCACCTGGAGCCTGTCCAAGCTCGCCGCCCACCTGGTCGAGTTACGGCTGGTGACCTCGATCAGCCGCCAGCACCTGGTGCGGATCCTCAGGGCCGGTGGGGTGTCATGGCAGACCACCACGACGTGGAAGAGCAGCAACGATGCGGACTTCGTTGCCAAGATGCAGCGCGTCCTGGCCCTCTACGACGCCCCGCCAAAGGACGGGCGGGTGGTCTGCGTGGATGAGTTCGGCCCCTTGAACCTGCAGCCCCGCAAGGGCAAGGCCTGGCGGCCGGGCAAGGACCCCCGCCGCCTGCGGGCCACCTACAACCGCTACAGCGGGGTCATGCACCTGCTCGGTGCCCTGGACCTGGCGACTGGGAAGATCTACTACCGGATCCGTGAGCGCAAGCGGTGGCGTGAGTTCCTGTCGTTTGGTAAGTCCCTGCGGGCCCGCTGGCCCGACGGCAACCTCTACCTGATCGTGGATAACTACTCGCCGCACAAACATCCCCAGGTCAAAGCCTGGGCCGCCGCCAACGACGTCGAGCTGGTGTTCCTGCCGACCTACGCCTCCTGGCTGAACTGGATCGAGTCCGAATTCGCCGCACTGCGCTACTTCGCCCTCAACGGCACCGACCACCGCAGCCATACCGAGCAGAACGCCGCCATCGCCGCCTATATCCGCTGGCACAACCGGCACGCCCAGCCCAAGGTCAGCTTCGCAGCCAGCTCCCCGATCCGCTCATGGACCAGTTATCCCGCCAAGGTTGCGTGACGCGCCACTAGCC
>NZ_JBEXGU010000413.1:0-1192 GCF_040607515.1 Streptosporangium sp. NPDC005286
CCCAGGCCGGGGAAACTGGTGATGATCTCGTAGTCGGGGTGGGAGCGGAACGCGGTGACGGCGGCTTCGTGCAGGGCCGCGGCGCAAGAGCAGGTGGCGTCGACGACGGCCAGCAGCGCCAGGGCCTGATGGCCGAAGGCTTCCTCGACCAGGGCGGGCTGGCGCAGGTGCTCGACACGCAGCCCGGCGTGGATCTTCTCGGTCCAGGCGTCGAGGTGGTAGACGCGGCCGCTGCGCCTTAGGGCGGCGCGGATCCGCGGCCGGGTCAGCCTGCCGGCTGCGGCGGGGGTGGGGGCGATGGCCAAGATGGCGCGTGCCTCCCGGCAGGTCACCCCGCCGTCTTGGCCGACGAACAGCTCTAGAAACGCCGGGAAGTACTCGCGCAGCACCGAGCGCAGCTCGTTGCCGGTGCGGTGCACCCGCCAGACGGCGTCCTGCTGGGCGCGGGCCAGCACCGCCAGAGCCTGGACCTGGCAGGTGTCGGCCGGCAGCGGCCGGTGCATGGCCATGTCGGTGCGCAAGATGCCGGCCAAAACGATCGCGTCTTGGCTGTCGGACTTCTTGCGCGAGACCGCGTGCCGTTCCCGGTAGCGCGAGGAGCTGAGCGGGTTGATCGCGAACACCGGGCGGCCCGAGGCGCGCAGGCACGCCACCAGCAGACCGCGGGGCGTTTCGATCGCGACCGGAATCATGTTGTCCGCCTGGTCGCCAGCTTGGGCGAGTAGGTCCAGCAGTTCCTGATAGCCCTGCACGGTCTCGGCGATCCGGCGTTGCGCGATCACCGTTCCGCTCTCGTCCACCAGCGCGACGTCGTGGTGGTGCTCGGCCCAGTCGATTCCGCAGAAAACTCGCATGGTCACCTCCGCTGATCCGGTTGTGCTCTTGCCCGTGGCGGAGTCACCCGGCGCCCTAATGACAAGGCTCTGCGGCCTACCATCCGATCAGCCGTTCGTGACCCCAGCGACCTGCACAGGCCCCGGTCTTGCTTCAGAGCTCACCGCTCACCAACGCACAGAAGGGGTACGGCCTGCACAGGCGGGCTCAGACCACGATCTACCAGTGCGGGCACGCTCCGTCCGGCCATTTGGGCAACAGCGCCAGTCTCAGCAAGAAGGACTCAAAGATCCCGGAACGAAGAAGGCATCCGCCCCCCGACCGGGGAACGCGCCCGCACCGTCATTAGGAACGAAGC
>NZ_JBEXGU010000414.1:0-1182 GCF_040607515.1 Streptosporangium sp. NPDC005286
GCGATGCGGTATGGGGTGTTGCCGCGGACGTTGCATGTGGATGCGCCGTCGTCGCATGTGGACTGGTCGGCTGGTGCGGTGGAGTTGCTGACCGAATCTCGGTCGTGGCCTCGGGTGGAGCGGCCGTGGCGGGCGGGGGTGTCGTCGTTCGGGATCAGCGGCACCAACGCCCACGTGATCATCGAACAAGGACCGGAGGCCGAAACCGAGGAGGCGCCGCAGGGACCGGAGACTCCGCGGAGCGAAGCCGAGCCGGGTGTGGTGCCGGTGCTGGTGTCGGGCCGGTCGGTGGAGGCGTTGCGGGCGCAGGCCGAGCGGTTGGCGTCGTTCCTGGAGGGCGAGCCTGGGCTGGGGCTGGCCGACACGGCGTTCTCGCTGGCGACGACGCGGTCGGCGTTCGAGCATCGGGCGGTGGTGCTGGCCGATGGCCGTGACGGGGTGCTGGCCGGGCTGGGTGCGCTGGCCGATGACCGTCCGGGTGCCGGTGTGGTGCGCGGGACGGCGGGGCCGGAGCCGCGGCTGGCGGTGTTGTTCACCGGTCAGGGCAGCCAGCGGGTGGGGATGGGCCGGGAGCTGTACGAGCGGTTCCCGGTGTTCGCGCAGGCGTTGGACGCGGTGCTGGAGCAGTTGGACGGGGAGTTGGCCGGGCGGCCGGGCGGCGAGTCGGCCAAGCGGGCGGGCTGTTCGGTGCGTGAGGTGCTGTTCGCTGAGCCGGGTTCGGGTGAGGCGGGGTTGCTGGATCGGACGGGGTGGGCGCAGCCGGTGTTGTTCGCGGTGGAGACGGCGCTGTTCCGGCTGGTGGAGTCGTGGGGGCTGCGGCCGGATGTGCTGGCGGGCCACTCGATCGGGGAGATCACCGCTGCCCATGTGGCCGGGGTGTTGTCCCTGAAGGATGCGTGTGTGCTGGTGGCCGCGCGGGGTCGGTTGATGCAGGCGTTGCCGTCGGGTGGGGCGATGGTGGCGGTGCAGGCCGCCGAGGAGGAGGTCGCCGAGCTGCTGGCCGGGCGCGAGGGTGAGGTGTCGATCGCGGCGGTGAACGGTCCGTCCTCGGTGGTGATCTCCGGTGTGGAGGAGCCGGTGCTCGGGATCGTCGCGGTGCTGGAGGAGCGGGGGGTGCGGACGAAGCGGTTGCGGGTGTCGCATGCGTTCCATTCGCCGTTGATGGAGCCGATGCTGGAGGAC
>NZ_JBEXGU010000415.1:0-1169 GCF_040607515.1 Streptosporangium sp. NPDC005286
TCCGCGCTCAGCTCGTGCAGATGCCAGGCCGCATCCACCTTCGGCCGCAACACCGTCTCCAACCGCTCCGGCGACAGCGACGGAATCGTCCCGTCATCCAGCACACCCGCGGTGTGGATGACCGCCGTCAGCGGATGCTCGGCATCCACCCCGGCCAGCAACGCCACCACCTGGCCCCGATCGGCCACATCACAGGCGACGATCGCGACCTCGACCCCATGCGCGATCAACTCCGCCCGCAACTCCACCGCACCCGGAGCCTCCAGACCCCGCCGGCTGGTCAACAGCAGACGCCGCACCCCACGCTCGGCCACCACATGCCGCGCGAACAACCCACCCAGACCACCCGTCCCACCAGTGATCAACACCGTCCCCTCCGGATCCCAGACCCGGCCCGCTCCCCCACCCGGACCAGAGTCACGCTCGTAGCCGGGACCGTCAGTGAGGTCAAAGCCACGAGCAGAACCATGCTCAGCGTCGAAGCCATCGGCGGAACCACCAGAACCGGGCACCCGTACCAGCCGGGCAGCCCGCACCTCATCCCCGCGCACCGCCACCTGCGGCTCTCCCGAGGCCAGCACCCCGGACAGCACCGATGCCGAGATCTCCTGCCCGTCCAGGTCAATCAGCACGAACCGGCCCGGGTTCTCCGACTGCGCCGACCGCATCAATCCCCACACCGCCGCCGCGCCCAGATCGGTGACCGCATCCCCCGCACCGGCCACCACCGCACCCCGCGTCACCACCACCAGCCGCGAATCAGCACACCGCTCATCGGCCAGCCACCCCTGCACCAACCCCAGAACACGAGCGGTCAAGGCGTGCGCCGACCCCACCACGTCCCCGTCCCCGTCCGACCCGACCACGACGGTCACCACCTCCGGCACCACCTCCAGCGCCGCCAGCTCCGGGTCCGATGCCAGGTCCAGGGTCAGTTCAACCGGGTCAAGCTCGGTACCGGCCGCTGCCGACACCTCAGGCAACGCCGTCCAGGCCAGCTGGAACAGCGAGTCCCGGTACGGGGTGCTACCGGCGGCCGGCCGGTCGGCCGCGATCGGGCGCAGCACCAGCGAGCGCGCCGACAGCACCGGCTCCCCGGCCGCGTCCACCGCACTCAACGACACCGCATCGCCACCCGCCCAGGCCAGCCGCACCCGCAACACCGACGC
>NZ_JBEXGU010000416.1:0-1167 GCF_040607515.1 Streptosporangium sp. NPDC005286
GGGGTGGATGCCGAGCATCCGTTGACGGCGGTGATTCATACCGCGGGTGTGCTGGATGACGGGACGATTCCGTCGTTGACGGCGGAGCGGTTGGATGGGGTGTTGCGGCCGAAGGTGGATGCGGCCTGGTATCTGCATGAGCTGACCCGGGGTCTGGATCTGGCGGCGTTCGTGCTGTTCTCGTCGGTGGCGGGGACGTTCGGTGGGGCAGGGCAGGGTAACTACGCGGCGGCGAACGCGTTTTTGGACGCGTTGGCGGAGTATCGGCGGGCGCGGGGGCTGGCGGGGTTGTCGCTGGCGTGGGGGCCGTGGATGCAGGGCGCGGGGATGACCGGGGCGCTGGGCGAGGTCGATCTGCGGCGGATGGCGCGGGCGGGGGTGGTGCCGTTGTCGCCTGAGCAGGGGTTGGGGTTGTTCGAGGCGGCGGGTGTGGTGGGTGCCGCGGTGGTTGTGGCGGCGCGGTTTGAGGTGGCGGCGGTGCGGGCGGGTGGTGAGGTGCCGTATCTGTTGCGGGGGTTGGTGCGTGCGGTTCGCCGGTCGGCGGTGTCGGGGGTGGGTGATGGGTTGTTGGTGGGGCGGTTGGCCGGTCTGGGTGAGGCCGATCGGGTGCGGCTTGTGGTGGAGTTGGTGCGAGCGCAGGTCGCGGTGGTGTTGGGGCATGCTTCGCCGCAGCTGGTGGAGGTGCGGCGGGAGTTTCGGGAGTTGGGGTTCGACTCGCTGACCGCGGTGGAGTTGCGTAACCGGTTGAACGGCGCGACGGGGTTGAGGTTGCCGGCGACGTTGGTGTTCGACTATCCGACTCCGGTGGTGCTGGCGGAGTTTCTGCTGGGTGAGTTGCTCGGCGAGAAGGCCGACATGATCATCCCCACGTCCGTTGTGCCTGCGGCGGACGACCCGATCGTGATCGTGGGCATGGCGTGCCGCTATCCGGGTGGGGTCGCCTCTGCGGAGGACCTGTGGCGGCTGGTGGCCGAGGGCGGGGATGGGATCTCGGAATTCCCGACCAGGCGGGGCTGGGATCTGGGGGCGCTGTACAACCCGGACACCGAACATCGGGGTACCAGTTATGTGTGTGAGGGTGGTTTCCTGCATGAGGCGGGGGAGTTCGATCCGGGGTTCTTCGGGATCTCGCCGCGTGAGGCGTTGGCGATGGATCCGCAGCAGCGG
>NZ_JBEXGU010000417.1:0-1157 GCF_040607515.1 Streptosporangium sp. NPDC005286
GATCTGACGATCACTGAGGACGAGGCGCCCGCGCTCAAGCGGCGCCGCGGTTCTGATGCCCCCAAGGCCGCCGAGGACCTGGCCGAGGCGATCGCCCGGCGCATGCCGGAGCGCTCGCTGCTGTCCATCGTGGCGCGCACCGCGCACTGGCTGGGCTGGCACCACCACTTCGGCCCGGCGTCCGGCTCGGACCCGAAGATCAAAGATCCGCTGGGCCGGTACTCGCTGGCGGTGTTCACCGGCGGCATCAATGTCGGCCCGTACGAGGCGGCCAAGCACCTGTCGGGGATCTCGGCCCGGGAGCTGTCAATGGTGCGTAACCGCCACATCGACCTCGCCAAGCTGAACGCCGCGATCGCCTGCGTGGTCAACGCTTTTGCCGAACTGGACGTGGTCAAGGCGTGGGGGGATGGCAGCGCGGTGGCCGCCGACGGCACCCAGGTGGAGACCTACATCGACAACCTGCTGGCCGAGACCAGCATCCGGTACGGCGGGGTGGGCGGCATCGCCTACCACTACATCTCTGACACCTACGTGGCGTTGTTCTCCCGGTTCATCCCGTGCGGGGTGTGGGAGGCGGTGCACCTGATCGAGGGCCTGTTGGCCAATACCTCCGAGGTGCAGCCGACCACCGTGCACGCCGACACCCAAGGCCAGTCGACGCCGGTCTTCGCCCTGGCCACGCTGTTCGGGTTCGACCTGATGCCGCGTATCCGCAACTTCAAAGACCCGATCTTCTTCCGCGCCGGCCCGCAGCTGGTCTACCCGCACATCGACGAGCTGTTCGGCGAACGCGGCCGCAACGTGATCGACTGGGAACTGATCGAACGGCACTGGCGGGATCTGATGCAGGTGGCCATCTCCATCAGCGAGGGCCGCCTGTCCTCGGCCACCTTGATGCGGCGGCTGCGCTCCAACTCCCGCAAGAACCGCATCTACAAGGTGTTTCGCGAGGTCGGCCGCTCGGTGAGGACAGTGGCGCTGCTGCGGTATCTGGCTGATCCGGCGCTGCGCGCCCGCGTCACCGCGGCCACCAACAAGGTCGAGACCTACAACGCTTTCTCCCAGTGGCTCGGGTTCGGCAACAACGGCGTGATCGCCCACAACGACCCCGACGAGCAGGAAAAACTGATCAAGCTCAACACGTTGCTGGCCAA
>NZ_JBEXGU010000418.1:0-1139 GCF_040607515.1 Streptosporangium sp. NPDC005286
CGTTAGTTTTTTTTGTGTTTCGGGTGTAGGTCGGGGCGTTGCCGCCACCCCGCGCCGGCGGCGGGGCGGGGGGCGGGGCGCCCGGCCGTCCGGCGCCCGCCCCCCGCGGCCGTTTCCAGAGATTCCCGCACGGGAGAGGACGCACATGTCAGACGTCGTCATCTTCGACCACCTCGCCATCGGGGTCGAGTCATGGGAGGACGCCTACCCTCGTTTCGCCGTTCGACTGGGCGGCGCATGGTCACACGGAGGTGACACGGGCGAGTTCGCGCCCTACCAGCTGGTCTACGCCCATGACATGAGGCTGGAGTTCATCGCCCCCGGCGCCCGGCCGGGCGGCTTCATGCGGCGGTTCATCGACAGGAACGGCCCCAGCCCGCACCATCTCACCTTCCAGGTCCCCTCCCTGGTCGACGCCCTGGACCGGTTACGGGCGATCGGGATCGACACCCTGGGCGGCAGGAACGAGACCTACTGGAAAGAGGCGTTCCTCCATCCGAAACAGGCGGGCATGGGGACCCTGATACAGCTTGCCGAGGCGGACAAGGACCTGGTGGGCGGGTTCGCCTCCCCCGCTCCCGAGGGCTTCCCCGAGTCCGCCGGGAAACCGCTCGGCATCTCCTGGGTCGGCCTGACCGTGGCGTCGCTCGACACCGCCGGGACACTGTTCGCGGACCAGCTGAGCGGCCACGTCCGCCACGGGGGCCGGGGCTGGTTCCTCGTCAGCTGGGGTACCGGCCATAACCTGCTCGTCCGCGAGCGTGCGGAGACACCGGGCGGCGCGGGCCTGTGGCTCGCCCACGGACTGGGAGTCGACCACGTCATGTTCGGCTCCCCCGAGCTCACCCCCGGCGACCTGGAGGACGGGAGCACGCAGGCCGTGCGCATGCCGTACGAGCCGTCGACCGGCGTCGCGGTCCTTCAGGCGTGGCAGGACGTCGACCGGCAGTGAGCCAGGGCAGACCGGAAACGGCCCCCCTGCGGAGCAGGGGGGCCGTTTCATCGGCCGGACGCCGGGGGCGATGCCGGGTGGGGCGGTGCCGTCGCCTTCGGCGGCACCCCCCCCCCCGCGCCTGAGGTGCGTCCGGTGATCGGAAGATCACACGGCTGAACACCAGTCACATAACAAACGATCGCGG
>NZ_JBEXGU010000419.1:0-1118 GCF_040607515.1 Streptosporangium sp. NPDC005286
GCCGCGGTGCTGGCCTCCGGGGAGCCGCAGGCGGCGGTCCGTGAGGGTGCGGTACGGGTGCCTCGTCTGGCTCGGGTGATGCCGGCCGAGGAGGCAGAACGGCCGTGGGATCCGGACGGTACGGTGCTGGTCACCGGTGGTACCGGTGGTCTGGGTGGTCATCTGGCTCGGCATCTGGTGGCCGAGCGGGGTGTGCGGCATCTGTTGCTGACCAGCCGCCGGGGGCTGGAGGCTCCAGGTGCGGTGGAGTTGCAGGCGGAGCTGATCGCGCACGGGGTCGAGGTCACGGTCGCCGCCTGTGACATGGCGGATCGGGATGCGGTGGCGGCCCTGCTGGCGCAGGTCCCGGCCGAGCATCCGCTGACCGCCGTGATCCACACTGCCGGTGTGCTGGCTGATGGGACGATTCCGTCGCTGACGCCCGAGCGGCTGGACACCGTGCTGCGGCCCAAGGTCGATGCCGCCTGGCATCTGCATGAGCTGACCCGGGGTCTGGATCTGGCGGCGTTCGTCGTGTATTCGTCCTTGTCGGGTGTCATGGGCTCGGCTGGGCAGGGCAACTACGCGGCCGCGAACGCGTTTGTGGATGCGCTGGCTCAGATGCGGCGGGCCGAGGGACTGCCCGCGCTGTCGCTGGCGTGGGGTGCCTGGAGCCAGGACAGCGGATTGACCGGCACGCTGAGCGACGCCGACATGCGGCGGATCACCCGGATGGGCATGCCGCCGCTGTCGGTGGAGCAGGGCCTGGCGCTGTTCGACGCCGCCGGGCGGGCGGCCCGGCCGGTGGTGATCCCGTTCCGGTTGGAGCTGGCGGTGCTGCGCGCGCAGGGTGAGGTCTCGCCGTTGTTGCGGGGTCTGGTGCGGGGTGGTCGGCGGTCGGCGGCGTCCGGTTCGATGGTGGCGACGTTGCTGGGGCGGCTGGCTCCGCTGGGGGCGGCCGAGCGCACCGGGGTCCTGGTGGACCTGGTGCGTACCGAGGTGGCCTTGGTGCTGGGGCATGCCTCGCCGGAGACGGTGGAGGTGCGGCGGGAGTTTCGTGAGCTGGGCTTCGACTCTCTTACCGCGGTGGAGTTGCGTAACCGGCTGAACGGGGTGACCGGGTTGCGGTTGCCGTCCAC
>NZ_JBEXGU010000420.1:0-1081 GCF_040607515.1 Streptosporangium sp. NPDC005286
GTTCGGCATGCCGAACCACCCAGATCACAAAAACTCCCACTTGGCCGCGCTTTTCACCCCAGCGATGATCGGCCGGCCCGATCCCGAACACTCGCACACCACGTACGCGGACGTGATCGGCCTGGGGCCCCGTCTCCAGGCGAAAACGGCCCCTCAGGGGACCCGGCGCAGCACCCTGGCCAGGGCGGCCTCCACCTCGTCGGCCAGGCCCGGGGCACAGGCGACGGCCGGTCGGCCGTCGGCGCGGGCGAGCCGCACCGAGCCGCAGGACCGGCACTCCACCTCGCCGAGCCGGCAGATGAGCGCGACGGAGCCGCATGAGGAGCACGTGTCGAGCTCGACTTCATGGGTGCGCCGGCAGTCCGGGCAGATCAGCACCTGCGTCTCGTCGCGCACCCCGCGCGTCCACGGGCTGGCACCACGGATCGGGTCGGTCTGCCTGGCCCCGCAGGAGAAGCAGGGCATGATCGCCTCCGAGAGGTCGGACCGGCGGGCGCCACGTGAACGGGCGGTCGCCGGATCACCGCTTAGGGAAGTTCGGCGAGCACCTTGCGGTACTCGGCGATGTCGCGGGCCTGTGAAATCGGATTCACGACACGCCAGCGGACCACGCCCTCGCCGTCGATGATGAAGGTTCCGCGCTCCGCGAAGCCCTTCTCCTCATCGAACACACCGTACGCCCGCGCGACCTGTCCGTGCGGCCAGAAGTCGGAGAGCAGCGGGAAGGTGTAGCCCTTCTGATCCGCCCACGCGCGGTGAGCGAAGATGGAGTCAATCGAGATGGTGAGAACTTCAACGTCTTCGGGCATGTCGGCCATGAACTCGTCGCGGATGGCGTCGAGTTCGCCGCCGCAGACGCCGGTGAACGCGAGAGGATAGAAGATCAGCACGATCTTTTTGCCCCGGTGGTCGGAAAGCTTGACCGGGGTGCCGTGCTGGTCGCTCAGCTCGAAGCCCGGAGCCTGGGTACCCACCTCGATCGCCATGGCCGGGGTTCCTTTCGTCGCATGAGGCATGCGTCATCATCCTGCCGTACGGCTCGCGCGAGCCGTACGGCAGGGCGGACCCTTAGGGATATAGG
>NZ_JBEXGU010000421.1:0-1076 GCF_040607515.1 Streptosporangium sp. NPDC005286
GCGACCGCGACTACGCGTTCGTGACCGTGTACAACGGCGTCCAGGTCGGTGGCGGCACCGCCAAGGAAGTCAGCGAGGGCGACTACAAGGCCTTCAACGGCGCCAAGTTCGCCAAGGACGTCCCGATCACCGAGGCCGAGTACCAGAAGACCGTGGACCTGCACGGTGGCGAGACCGCCGCCGCCTGGGCCAAGACCGACAAGCTCAGCGAGCAGGTCGGCCCGGACTACCCCGGCGCGGTGAAGGTGTTCCAGGAGGTCTCCAAGGAGGCCTACGACAAGGCCCCCACCGGCAAGCTCAACGGCGCCCAGGCTCCCTGGAAGACCACCGTCGAGCACGTCACCAAGGCGCAGTACGACGCTTACACCGGCCCGGGCTACCGCAAGCTCGTCGAGGGTAACTACACCATCACCCACTACTACGTGAAGTACTTCGTCAAGGAGTCCTCCGTCAAGGGGTACTTCAAGACGGTCTTCTACGTCGTGGACGGCTTCATCAAGGACACCGGTCGCCTCGGTGACAACGTCGGCGGCCAGGGCTTCACCTGGAACCAGAAGCCCGAGCAGACGGTGTTCGTGTTCGGTTACCCGGAGGCCCCGCACAACGACGGCCACAAGGCCTACACCGGTGTCACGCCGAAGTGGACCTACGGCAAGACCTCCGGCAAGACCTACGTGTCGGCCGCTCACAAGGTCGAGGAGCACATCGGCCTGAAGAGCTCCTTCACCCCCGGCGCCGACGGTGGCCCCTGGCTCGCCAAGTACAGCAACGCCAAGCGTCTCGGCTACGTCAACGGTGTCACCAGCCTCTTCGGCGACCAGGACAACAACAACCGCTACGACCTGATCACCTCGCCGTACTTCGACGGTGAGACCCAGACGGTCTACAGCAAGGCCGCCAACGTCTGGTCCGGCTCGATCGTCAAGTAGTAGTAGCTAACCGACGATCACCCGAGCCTGAGCGTCCAAACCTCCAGGCTCACCTGTTCCACCAGCTTCACCCGAAGGGGTCCGGCACCAGCCGGGCCCCTTCGGCCATTCCCACCGGATTCTCACCGGTGAAGGCTCCTCGCCCCG
>NZ_JBEXGU010000422.1:0-1056 GCF_040607515.1 Streptosporangium sp. NPDC005286
GTCCTCCAGCATCGGCTCCATCAACGGCGAATGGAACGCATGCGACACCCGCAACCGCTTCGTCCGCACCCCCCGCTCCTCCAGCACCGCGACGACCCCGAGCACCGGCCCCTCCACACCGGAGATCACCACCGAGGACGGACCGTTCACCGCCGCGATCGACACCTCACCCTCGCGCCCGGCCAGCAGAGTGGCGACCTCCTCCTCGGCGGCCTGCACCGCCACCATCGCCCCACCCGACGGCAACGCCTGCATCAACCGACCCCGCGCGGCCACCAGCGCACACGCATCCGAAAGCGACAACACCCCCGCCACATGCGCCGCCGCCAACTCCCCGATCGAATGCCCCGCCAGCACTTCCGGCTTGACACCCCACGAAGACACCAGCCGGAACAACGCCACCTCAAGCGCGAACAACGCCGGCTGCGCCCACCCCGTCCGATCCAGCAACCCCGCCTCACCCGAACCAGGCTCGGCGAACACCACCTCACGCAACGACCCGTCCAGCAGCGGATCCAGCTCGGCGATCACCTCGTCCAACGCCTCGGCGAACACCGGGAACCGGTCGTACAGCTCCCGGCCCATCCCCGCCCGCTGGCTGCCCTGACCGGTGAACAACACCGCCAGCCGCGGCTCCGCCCCGGCCATCCCCTCGACCACACCCGCACCCGGACGGTCCTCGGCCAGCGCACCCAATCCGGCCAGCGCACCATCACGGTCGGCGGCCACCACCACCGCCCGATGCTCGAACGCCGACCGCGTCGTCGCCAGCGAGAACGCCGTGTCGATCAGACCCAGACCAGGCTGACCGTCCAGGACCGACGCCAACCGCTCGGCCTGCGCCCGCAACGCCCCCGCCGTACGGCCCGACACCAGCACCGGCACCACACCGGCAACCGGTGCGTGGTCCTGCGGAGCGTCCTCGTCCGCGGCTTCCGGAGATTCCACTGCTTGTTCGATGATTACGTGGGCGTTGGTGCCGCTGATCCCGAACGACGACACCCCCGCCCGCCACGGCCGCTCCACCCGAGGCCAGGCCCTGGCCTCGGTCAGCAA